>NZ_JAERJY010000140.1:0-9687 GCF_018257375.1 Providencia sp. JGM181
ATAAAAAACAAGATTGTTATTGAGGTTATAGATGAAAATCTCGAGAAGAAAACTATTATTAGGGGTTGGTGCTGCTGGTGTTATTGCTGGGGGCGCAGCTGTTGTCCCTATGATCCGCAGAGAAGGTCGTTTTGAATCTACGCCATCACGCGTACCTGCAGTCGCGGGTACCGAAGGTAAATTACCAGCATCTGCTGATGCGGTTGTTATCGGTGCTGGTCTGCAAGGCATCATGACTGCGATTAACCTGAAAGAGCGCGGCTTAAACGTTGTTATCTGTGAAAAAGGCGTTGTTGGCGGCGAGCAATCTGGTCGCGCATACAGCCAGATCATCAGCTATAAAACCTCCCCAGCTATTTTCCCATTACACCACTACGGAAAAATTCAATGGCTCGGCATGAACGAAAAAATCGGTGCTGATACTAGCTACCGCGTTCAAGGTCGTGTTGAAGTTCCTTCAAGCGAAGAAGATCTGGAAGTTGCAAGAGCGTGGATCAAATCTGCGTCTGAAAACCCAGGTTTCGATACCCCGCTGAGAACCCGTATGATCGAAGGTCAAGAACTGGCTAATCGTCTGGTTGGTGCTCAATCTCCATGGAAAATTGGTGGTTTTGAAGAAGATTCTGGTAGCCTTGACCCAGAAACTGTTACCCCAGCAATGGCTAACTACGCAAAATCAATTGGTATTCCAATCTACCTGAATTGCGCAGTTCGTGGCTTAGAAACCGCAGGCGGTAAAATTTCTGACGTTGTGACTGAAAAAGGCGCAATCAAAACCTCTCAAGTCGTTCTGACTGGTGGTATCTGGTCACGTCTGTTCATGGGTAACTTAGGTGTTGATGTCCCTACTCTGAACGTTTACCTGTCTCAACAGCGTATTACTGGCGTTCCAGGCGCACCAAAAGGTAACGTCCACCTGCCAAACGGTATCCACTTCCGTGAACAAGCAGACGGTACTTACGCGGTTGCACCACGTATCTTCACCAGCTCTATCGTGAAAGACAGCTTCCTGTTAGGACCACGCTTCCTGCACGTATTAGGCGGCGGTGAATTACCATTAGAATTCTCTATCGGTAAAGACCTGTTCAACTCATTCACTATGGCAACTTCTTGGAACTTAGACGAGAAGACTCCATTCGAAGAGTTCCGTACAGCAACTAACACGCCAAACAACGACCACTTAGATGGCGTTCTTGAGCGTCTGAGAAAAGAATTCCCAGTATTTAAAGAATCTAAAGTTGTTGAACGTTGGGGCGGCACCGTTTCTCCAACTGATGACGAGATTCCAATCATTTCTAAAGTTGAACAATACCCAGGCCTGGTTATCAATACCGCGACTGGTTGGGGTATGACTGAAAGCCCGGCGGCTGGTCGATTAACTGCTGAATTGTTAATGGACGAGAAGACATTTATCGATCCAACGCCTTATAAACTGTCTCGTTTTAACTAATTAAAACGAAACACAATTAGATGGAACCTATCGAGTCCCTTACGGTCTTAATAGGTTCCTACTTTCATATATAAAGGAGTTATTATGCGCTACAAAACTTTACTGCTTTCCTTACCTTTAGTTTTAGGTGTAGCAACTGCAAACGCAGCAGACGATGTGAAACGTGTTCCAGTTAAAGGTTTCCCAATCGCTGAATCAGTAGAAATCAGCGCGAACAACAGCCTCATCTTCCTGAGTGGGAAAGTTCCTTCTAAAATCTCTAAAGATGCTCCAGAAGGCGTTTTAGAGTCTTACGGTAACACCGAAGTACAAACAATCAACGTTCTGAAACAAATTCAAGCGACTCTGGGTGAAATGGGTCTGACTATGAATGACGTTGTTAAAATGCAAGTTTTCTTAGTTGGTGGTGATGAAACTAAAGGAACTATGGACTTCGCTGGCTTCATGGCTGGCTACAACAAGTTCTATGAAACTGAAAAAGTGACCAATCTACCAGCTCGTTCTACCTTCCAAGTCGCTAAACTGGCTAACCCAGCTTGGAGAGTGGAAATTGAAGTAACCGCAGTTCGCCCAGCAGCTAAAAAATAATTTTTAACTGACAACGAACGCTTAAAACGGCCGACTATTTATTTCCGCTTTGGCTTGGAAGTAAACATTAGCGGCCGTTTTTGTTTTCCTTCTCTTTGTCTCCCTTCTCTTTTATTGCCATCCACATTACTATTGTTCTTCCTTGATAAATACTTGCATCGTATTCACCCCATATTTGGATACGCTGAAATACCGGTAGGAAGGCCATGATTAAAGAATCTCTGAAAATTCACGGTAAAAAGCAGTTTGAAATCAAACAGCAAGTCTTTTTCCCTCGAAAATCAAAAGAGATCCGCTACCAAGTTGAAACCTTCTTTTTTCTTCCGGCATCGATGCAAGTTAACCCCGATCTCTACACCCCTTCAAATCTTCAGCGCAGCTTAAAAAACTATATTCGGCTACGAGCCCCTACAGTGCAGCTCTCTTCTATTCCCGCAGAAGGTGGGCTAGTCGATGAATTGAAAAGCTGGTTGGAACGGTTAGATCCTGAATTACCGCCAACATTAGATGAATATGAAAACCATCTAAAACGCTTTGCACTCACCTTTAAGCGCAGCGTGCGGTTAACCCTAAAGATGGTCGCTCAAAACTCTCAACGGCAAACTGAAGAGTATATAACGGGGATGTTGGCAGACATTGAGCACAGTCTCAAACGCTATCGAGAACTCAGCACCTATGCAACGCCAATTGAAAAGGTCATTCAATCCAACGCTTTCGCCTATTGCGATGAGTTTATGTCCCATTACACCCTGTTTTACTTACAGGATTTATTAAAAGACAAACAGCTTCCTCTGCGCGATGAAATTCGCCATCTGTGGTATCAAGAGATGCGCTACTTGAAAAAGCTAGCGCCTGATAGCTTTCCGCATGATGAAAACGACGCGGAAATGGTCACCTACCGCCGTAATTTGCTGAAAAAATACATTAACCGCTATCTCTACTTAGAGATCCGCCACAAACGAGGGCTTCCGTTACTGTTGCACTCCATTTATGGTATTGCAGCCGCAATCTCGATGATTTTCGCTACATTTATCGCCTTTATGTGGCAAGGTAAATACGGGGCACTCAGCGCCAATTTATTCTTAGCGATGGTGATTGGCTATATCTTTAAAGATCGCTTAAAAGAGATTGGGCGAGAGCAGCTATATCGGTTATTTCAACGCTGGATCCCCGACCGCCAATTGCGTATTTATCGGGAAGGCGTCAAAGAGCCCGTAGGGGTTTGTAAGGAGTCATTCCGCTTTCTGAAAGAAAGTACCCTATCCCCTGATATTCATGAAATGCGCCAAAAATCCCACTGGGTGAATTTGGTCAATGTGCAGCGCGTGGAAGATATTCTGTATTATCGCAAGGATGTCACCTTGCACAGCCATTCTGCGGCCTTTATGCAGACTCAGTCATCTATTGTGGATATTACGCGGGTTAATATTTCAGACTTTTTGAAATATCTCGATATTAGCTATGAAGAGTTGATGGTTAATGATGATGAACCCGTGATTATCGGCGAAAAGGTTTATCATATTTATCTATGCCGCCGCGTCATCATGAATAAGAAAGCCTACAATGAATTAGCGCGTTTAGTGGTGAATGCTGATGGCATCAAACGCCTTGAGATCCTTCAGCCACTGGATGAGCTCGACAGCGACGAAGATATTACTATCCCACCGCAATAATATTCCTATGAACTAAAACAAAAATGGCGGCATTATTTGCCGCCACCTTATCATTAACTCATCCAAATCAAATCAGCTTTAGTCCGTTTTTTCTGACATATCGAGATACCTTGTTATTCTCGACTTCAGCTTTTGCTAAGAGCATTTCCTCGATAAAGCTATAAGGTAGATCAGGGTTTTCTTCAACAAACCTGCCTATTTTCGCCCAATGTTCAATTTGCTTAGGAACACTTCTGCTTTCCGCTTCAGCGTGAATTTTAGCATCAGACACAAAGTCATCATTTAATTTGACTGAAATGGCCATAATGTTCACCTACTCACAAAAATTGCAGCATCACACGATCTTAAGTTGGTTTATTCTAATAAAAATCAGTAATACAGCGCGATCCGTTGTCCATCCAGCTCTTTGACTTCCAGCGGCGTATCGAAAATTTCCTCTAAAATCTCGGACTTCATGATCTCTTGAGGCTCGCCGTGGTAGGACAAACGCCCATTTCGCAGCGCCACAATATAGTCTGAATACACAGAAGCAAAGTTAATATCGTGGATAACCAGAATGATGGTTTTACCTAGTTCATCCGCCGCACGGCGCAGTAATTTCATCATGATTACCGCGTGCTTCATATCCAAGTTATTCAGTGGCTCATCCAGCAGTACATATTCGGTATCTTGGCATAGTACCATCGCCACATACGCACGCTGACGCTGACCGCCCGAAAGTTCATCAAGATAACGATGGCGAAACTCAGTTAAGTTCAAAAATGCCAAAGACTCGTCGATTTTCTGCTTGTCATCCAGTGTTAAGCGCCCTTTGGTATAAGGATAGCGCCCGAAACCAACCAGCTCTTCCACCGTTAAACGGCTAGCAAATTGGTTTTCTTGGCGAAGTACCGATAAGCAGGTTGCGAGCTGGTCGCTTGGTGTAGTCGAGACATCCAAGTTATTCACTTTGACATAACCGTGATCCGCCGATAGTAGGCGACCAATAATCGACAACAGCGTTGATTTCCCTGCACCATTTGGACCGATGATTGAAGTGACACCGCTATTTTTAATATTGGCTGTAACGTTATCTAAGACCTTAGTATCTTGATAACTTTTCGATACCTGATGAATTTCAATCATACTAAAACCTTCTTAACACCATATAAATAAAGAATATTCCACCGACAAACTCGAGTACCACAGATAAGGTACCCGCTTTATTCAATCCATATTCAAGAACCAACTGTCCGCCCACTAATGCAATCACACCGAGTAGGAAAGAAACTGGCAATAAATAGCGATGCTGGCTGCTTCCTGCGATGTAGTAAGCCAAGTTAGCCACCATCAAGCCGAGGAACGTGAGCGGCCCCACCAGCGCCGTGGATATTGCCACTAGGACAGAAATCAGTAATAAGATTACGGTGACTTGCTGACGGTAGTTAATCCCTAAGTTCACCGCATTAGCTTGTCCCAGTGCTAGCACGTCGAAGCAGTAGCGCATACGCCAAAGCAGAATGCCCACAATCACAGTGATCACCAACGTGAACAGAATCAGCTCCGGCGTCCCTTTAGTGAAAGTCGCGAACATCCGGCTTTGCAAAATGGAAAACTCATTCGGATCCATCAAGCGTTGCAGCAAGGTCGCCACACTGCGAAACAGTGTTCCGAGGATAATTCCCACCATCAAAACTAAGTTGATATTCATTTTGACGGAAATAAACAGCCAGCGGTACAGCAGTACGGAGAAAATCACCAGCAGAGAGGATTCCAGCAAAAACTTACCAATATTCAACAACCATGATGCGGGAAAACTATCGGTATAAAACACAAAGATAGTTTGCAGCAGGATGAACAATGCCTCTAACCCCATAATGGATGGCGTCAGAATTTTGTTATTGGCGATAGTTTGAAACAGAACCGTCGATACCCCAGAGCCAAACGCCACAATGATCATCGTCAGCACGATATAGCCGCGATGGGGCAGAATGTACGCAAGATTACTGCCCAAATTAATGGTCATGTACAAAATGATCGACAGCACTGACAGCGCAGCCAACAAACCGATGCGCTGGATTGGCGTAAACGTTCTTTTCACTGGCAAACTTAATGAATTAACTTTTTCCATAACGCTGATGCTTTAACAAGAGATAAAGGAAAATAACCGCGCCTACGACACCTAAAATGACACTCGCAGGAATTTCAAACGGATAACGAATTAAGCGACCAATAATGTCACACAGCAGCACTAAGCCGCCGCCCGCTAAACAGATCCACGGGATAGTTTTACGAATATTGTCCCCCATCATCAAGCTAATCAGGTTCGGGACAATCAACCCTAAGAATGGCAACGCACCGACAACGACCACCACCACACCGCTGATTAAGGCGATGATAGATAACCCGATGGTCATCACTTTCTGGTAATTCAAGCCGACGTTAACGGAAAACTCACGCCCCATCCCTGCCACTGTAAAGCTATCAGCTATTAAACAGGCTGCCAGTGTTAAGCCCCCCACCAGCCAAAGTAGCTCATAGCGACCTTGTAGAATACTGGAGAAGTCGCCGCTCATCCAAGCACCTAGGGATTGAAGCAGGTCGAAATAGTAGGCGGTAAAAATGGTAAGCGCGCTGATCACAGCCCCAAGCATGATACCGACTAACGGTACTATCAAGGCGGACTTCAAAATGATCCGGCGTAAAATCAGCATAAACAACGCTGTGCCTAGCAGTGCAAATCCGCTCGCCACCACCATTTTGGTCATGATAGAAGCCGTTGGATACAGGATCATCACGAACAGTAAACCAAGGCTGGCAGATTGCGTGGTACCCGCAAGGGAAGGTTCGATAAAACGGTTTTGGGTGAGTAACTGCATGATCAGCCCCGCGACACTCATGGCGCTTCCTGCAAGGATCAGGGCGGCAGTGCGAGGGATCCGGCTCACGAAAAAGATATCTTGCATCTCGGGGTCGGTGAAAAGCGAAACGGGTGACACGTCACCCGCTCCAATAAACAAGCTTAATACCGCTAATACCAATAACGCGAGAATACCAAAAGAGAGATAAAGCGTTTTCATTGATTAATTCGTTTTTTTCTTCTCTAAAGCTTTGTTTACATCATCCATTAATTGGGAATAAGTTTGGATACCACCAGCGATATAAACCGCTGAAGAATCTAAATAAGCCACTTGGCCTTTTTCCCATGCAGAAGTTTTTCTGACTAAAGCATTGTCTAACACGTCTGCCGCAGGTTGTGCATCTTTCGCACCAATCGCGCCATCACGGTCGATAACAAATAACCAGTCTGGGTTCAGTTTTAATAACAGCTCTGAGTTCACGATATTACCGTGACGGCCTGTATCTTCCGTGAAGACATAAGCAGGTTCGAAACCTAATACATCAAAGATAAAGCCAAAACGGGAACCTGGACCGTAAGCAGAAATTTTACCGCCGCTCACTAAGATCACCATCGCTTTGCCCGCATCAGGGGTTTTGCCTTTGATATCATTGATTTTGTTTTTGAAGTCAGAAACGAGTTTATTCGCTTGTTCTTCTTTACCAAATAAAGAACCTAACAGCGTCGTACGCTCCATCAGGCTATCAATAAAACGTTTGTTATCAATGTCTAAAGAAATCGTTGGTGCGATACCGCTTAATTTGTCATAAGCATCGCGAGCACGGCTACCACCTAAAATCACATCCGGTTTTGCACTGCTGATAGTTTCATAAGCCGGCTCAAATAAGCTCCCGCCATTAACATATTCTGAGGTGCTATATTTCTCTAAAAACTGTGGAAAATGGGCGTTAGTTTGTGGAACACCAATCACCGGAATACCCAGCGCATCGATGATGTCTAAGGTTTCCATGTTCATCACAAACGCACGTTGTGGATGGCTAGGAATTTCAGTTTTGCCTTGAGCATGTTCAACGACAATCGTTTGTTTTTCAGCTGCTTTTTCTGTTGCTGGCTGCTCGGTCGTTGGCGCTGCAGTTTGTGTTTGCTTAGCGTCATCACAACCCGCTAACGCAACAACGGATAATAGGGCAAACCCTGAAACTAATGATTTTGCGAACATCTAAATTCCTCCACCTTTCAATGTGATTATCGTTAGTCACGTCATTCATGACCCGAAGATGGCGATCATCTTACATGAAACATAGCGCTAATGATATTAGTTTGCATTTGCATTTCGCAAAATAATGATACATCGCACAAAAACACACATTGCCTATATTTAAAGCAACTTACTGATATCTGATTTTGATTAAGGAGAAAATAGATGGCTCAAGCCTGGTGGAAATCTGCGGTGGTATACCAAATCTACCCCAAAAGCTTCTATGACTATAATGGCGACGGTATTGGCGATCTCGCTGGTATCAGCGCCAAGCTAGACTACATTCAATCTTTGGGCGTAAACGTGATTTGGCTATGCCCAATTTTTGAATCGCCAATGAAAGATAATGGCTATGACATTGCCAACTATGACAGCGTTGATCCGGTTTTTGGTAGCAACGACGATCTTGATATATTGATAAACCAAGCTTCACAGCGTGGTATTAAAATCCTACTGGACTTAGTGCTTAACCACAGCTCAAACCAGCACCCTTGGTTCGAAGCTGCCCTTGCTGATCCCAACAGCCCTTATGCTGACTATTACCAATTTATTGAATGGGATAAACCCACTCCACCGAACAATTTACGCACCTACTTTGATTGCCCGGTGTGGACTCAGGTTCCAGATAGCACTCGCTGGTACTTCAACTCTTTCGGACCCGAGCAACCGGATCTTAATTGGGAAAACCCACAATTACGCCAAGAAATTATCCAAATGATCAACCGTTGGATAGCCAAAGGCGTTGCCGGATTCCGCATTGATGCCATCGGCAATATTAAAAAATCCCCTGAAGCCCTCTCGCCTTATCTATTCCCTCCCGATCGGGAAGATGGCACCGCGTCTTTAGTTCCTTGGGTGGTTAACCAACCAGGCATCCATGAATTTTTAAAGGAGCTCGCAAGTCAAACCTTCCATCCTGCGAACTCAATGACAGTGGCTGAAATCGATGTTCCACCACAAGATCTTGCTGACTATATCGGGGAAGATGGGTCATTCTCTATGGTGTTCGACTTCAGTATTGCGGATCTCGATATTGCCAAGCAGCCCCCGTTCTCCATAGCTCCAATCACAGGTGAACGTTTAAAACCTGTTTTTCTAAAAAGCCAACTCACGACCCAGCAAGTGGGTTGGGGCGCACCTTATTTAGAAAATCATGACCAACCGCGCTCACTGAACAAATTCTTACCGAAAGGCACCATCTCCCCTGTCGCTGAAAAAATGTTGGCGATGTTTTTACTGACTCAGCGCGGTACGCCGTTTATTTATCAAGGGCAAGAAATTGGCATGACGAACTGCCCAATGACGCTCGACGAACACCACGATCTGCATCTCTTTAAACTCTACCAATGGGGTCAAAATCACGGGTATTCTCACACCACCATGATGAACTATTTTACCCAACGTAGCCGCGACAATGCGCGTACACCATTTCAATGGAATAACCAACGTCATGGCGGATTTACAACAGGAACGCCGTGGCTAAAAGTTAATCCTAACTATCGAGAGGTTAATGCCGCCACCCAACAGCAGCAACCCGATTCACTTTTCGCATTTTACCAGCAATTAATTACCCTGCGCCGCCATTCTCCAATTAGTGATATCTTGGTTGAAGGCGAATTTTCAGAAATTAGCGCCCTTGAACCTGTTATTGCTTATCGGCGAACATTAGGTTCACGCGCCATCGATATTTACTGTAATTTCAGCGATAAACCGCAAGCTATTAGCCAACATTATCGCCAAGTGCATTTAAGCAATATCGCAAATATTCACGATGAAAATATCCATAACGACAAGCATAAAATTACCCTACAACCTTATCAATCAATAATTTTTGAAGTAGAGAAAAGTGAATAATTCAATTAATCACTCTGAATAAGCG
>NZ_JAERJY010000141.1:0-9575 GCF_018257375.1 Providencia sp. JGM181
GAAAAATAAATTTTCTTATTGCCAGCTATTTTTAATTTTTGTCGTACTGCATGTAAATAATTCCGATGCATCTGAATCAATAAAGAGTAACACAGGATCGTCAATTAATTTTGATATCGACTCTTTAAAATCACTAGGGTATGGGGCAGAGGTCGCTGAATTCTTTATGAAGGGTAATCAGTTTTTACCCGGAAATCATGATGTCACCATAAAATTAAATGGCAGTAATGAATATACTGCGAATATTGAAATCAATGAAAACGGTGAGCTTTGCTTGACTGACGGGTTAATGAGTAAGTTAAGGTTAAAAAAAGTTAACTTAACTGACGGATGTAATACATTCGAACAAATTTACCCTGAGGCAAAAATTGCATTACATCCTAGCTCCTACCAAATTGATATGGTGGTTGCCGAAGAGAATTTAGACCCAAAACTACAAGGCAATGAGTTAACTTACGGTGGTTTTGGTGTTGTCAGTAACTATCAGTTATACGGGATGCATATTAACGGTAATTACAGTCAGCGTTTCTATCAAGGAGAGTTTGAAACGGGTATTAACTGGAACAATTGGGTTTTACGAAATAACAGTAGCCTTTCTGCTGGAGATTCAAAATCACAATATCAATTTAATGAAACTGTACTGTCAAAAAGCATCGAACCTTTGCAGTCGTTATTAGATATCGGGCAACTTAATACGCAAGGCGCATTTTTTGGGGGAACACCGCTGGATGGTGTGCAAATTTACTCAGATAGCTCTTTGCAAGGTTCGAATATTTTAGTTGTTCCGGTGACTGGTTTTGCAAGTACACCATCAACGGTTGAAGTGCAGCAAAATGGGCGACTGCTATATCGAACGATGGTGCCAGCAGGACCTTTTGAGTTAAATCGTATTAATAATGTGGTGATTGGTTCGCCTTTGGATGTCACAGTTTTCCAAGATAATGGTGAAAAACAGCAGTTTCAGGTGGTGACGGCCAACCAGCAAACTGCGGTTTTCCCCATGAGCTATCAATTTTCAGTGGGGCGTTATCGTAGTCAAAGTGATCTGCAAACGGATAAACCCATTATTGGCAGTGCAGAAATCAGCCAGCAATATGGCATGTCAAACTATGGGGCAGGCGTACTTTATTCAAATCAATTTCAAGCGGTGAGTGGACGACTTAACTCTTATTTTGATTTTTCAACACCGATTTCTACGGGGATTGGCGTTCAAAGTGCGAGAAATAATGAAAAGCGCGGGGAGCAGATCGATTTCAATAGCAATATTGCATTTGAAAAAATGACATTCGGAGCATCTGTTTTATATCGTACGAATAAATTTCCAACCTTGGATAGCTCATTATTAAAAAAGCAGCCCGCTCAGGATGAGCAAGAAAATACGAATGGATGGTTTAGTGGCGAATTGCAAACTACCTCCTCGTTATTTGCCAGTTGGGGTGATGTTACATGGGGGCGCTTTAGCGCTAACGTAAACCATAATCATTTTTATGGCGATAAATCTGATACCGTTTTTTATTCAGCGGGCTATAGCCGAAAAATTGCAGATATATCGTTGAATGTGAATTACCAAACGGGTGATGATCGAGATAGCCGAATTTTTATTAATGCATCGATGCCGTTAGGTAAGAAAAAAAGCATTAGTATGCAGAGCCAATATTACCAAGATAAAACCATGGTAATGGCAAATTATAATCAGCAAGTCAGCGATAATTTAAGGTACTCCGTTGGGGCTGGTCGTAATGATGGCACGAGTGTAGTGAATGGCAGTATTAATAATGCCAATGCGTATAGCAATATTTCGCTGAGCGGTTCGATGTCCCAGAATAATACGCACTCAGTCACGGCCTCTGCATCAGGCGGCATGGCGTATTCCGATGGGTTATTTGCGACGTCATCCGTACCTTTAGGAGACACCTTTGGCATCGTGTATGTACCTGATGCGCCAGGGGTTAGAGTCAACACGATGGGCAGTGGCACCACGATAACCAATCATTTTGGGACGGCAGCGATTTCATCGTTACCAAAGAACCAAAAATCTACCGTGCAGCTAAATACGGAGAAACTTCCTCTGAATGTGCGTTTGGATACAACGTCGTTTGATGTTGCTGCGGCGAGAGGTACTGTTATGACGAAGCGCATTCAGGCAACCACAATGCGGCAATTATTGTTGAGCATCAAAATGGCCAATGGCAATGACGTTCCATTTGGTGCCAGTGTGCTCAATAAAAAAGGTGATTATATGGGTGTGATTATGGGGGAAGGTAATTTATTACTCAGTAATGAGCAAATTGGCGATGACATTATTTTGCGCTCACCTAACTCTGATGATTGCATTATTAAATATAACGTACCGGAATTTTTTTCCGCTGAATCACTTTATGAAGAGGCAGATGCTATCTGCCAATAATCTTAATATTATTTGAATACAAGTTTGAGGTTTTAATGAAAAAGTTAATTTATATCGCATTTTTAAGTTTAATGGGCTTAATGAGTGTATCTGCAAAAGCGAGTTTCCAATTAGAAACGATGACTGTTATTTTAGATGCAGGTGAAGAGCGCAAAGTATTTAGTGTAAAAAATACATCGAAAGAGCCTATTTTATTATCAACAAAAGTTTCTGACTTAGATGGTTCTCAGCCTATGGCTAAAGATGTTATGGTATCTCCGCCTATTGTTAGAATTGAACCAAATGAAAGCCAGCAAATTAATTTTGTTTTAAAGAAAGGGTTAGATTTAAAACAAGAACAGATTTTGCGTGTTTCTTTCCAAGGTGTCGGTGCCGTTAAGCAAAACTCTGCAAAAATGCCTATTCGCCAAGATGTGGCCATGCTGATTACTCCAGCAAATGGGGTATTAAGCCAAACACCTTGGAAAAATATCACCGTTAATCAAAAAAATAATCAACTGACGTTGACGAATACAGGGGATCAAGTTATTCGTTTATCACCTTCAGTCACGACATTACCGAGCAATGACGCTTATACCATTGATCAATTTTATTTAAGACCGAATGAAAGCAAAACTATTAATGTGAAAAACACAGTACAGGAGTTAGTGATTTCGCCATTAAGTCGTTACGGTTTTAAAACTCAAAATAATGACACCATCAAAGTCACTCATAATGGATAACTTTATCTATCAGTAGGATCGAGAATTAAATTTTTAATTTAATCGTTCCTGTACAGGGAGATATATAAAATATGAAGAGCGTAGATGAAGATAGTAAACCCGAAAATCATGTTTACTCCGTAATAATCGGCAAAGAGCTGAAACGAATTCGTAAAAAGAAAGGTTTCTCAGGCTCTAAGGTGGCTAGCCAGTTAGGTATTTCACAGCAGCACTATTCGCGATATGAATGTGGGAAATGCCGTATTTCTGTTGATACATTATTAAGTGTTCTTTTTATTTTAGATTTTGATTTTGGGGACTTTTTTAGTGAGTTAAGGTTCCTGCTGAATAATGATTATCACGGTGAAATTCCAAATGTGAAGTTAAGTGATACTCACAAGGATATTGAAAGCTATTTTGATAAAACAAGTTAGGATTTAATCTTATTAAGAACTTTTCTTTATTTATTCTTTTCTACATTCATCTTGATTGTAAATCCGCCATTAGGCGGATTTTTTTATATTAATGAGTGACTCATGAAATGCGAAATCAAGCTTACTGAATAGTTGTAATGTATTCTGCATTCCAAATATATTCTCCTGCTTGATTTGGGCATTTTCCTTTTAAGTGAGTTTCAATCTGTTTCTCTTTTTGCCCTGCTGGCATTTGAATGACTTGGGGCGGTTTATTGAGAATACTTTGGTTATCAAGAACAATATCAAAATCATCAGGTAAATCATGAGATCTTACGGTTAAATCCATTTTTTTACTTTGTCCCATATATCCCTCAAAACCTACTGTTAATGGAATAACCGCTTCTAGATTGTCATTGGGTGAACAAGTTTTTAAATCAATGACAGCTGGTGCGCTGATATGAGGAAAAGCACTTGATGCGCGTACATTAATCTCGGTATAGGTAATTGTGCTTGGACGAAAATATTCATCATTACCATTCATAGCTGCGCTGTTTACCGCTGTACAATAAAAAGTCCATGTTTTATTCTCAAAACCGGATGCAGCATCGAGATAAGCGACACCATTAATGGAGCCATTAGTGCCAATGAATGACATTGGATTACTACCTCGAACATTTAACATTCCATCACTATATGTTCTTTGGTTAGGGCCTAAGCCAACACTATTAATTGCATTTTTCATTTCGTCAAAGCCTGACCAACATGAGGTAATTACGTGACCTGTTGCTTTTTGAGGGAGTGTGTAATTCACCGTAAATCGAACTTCATGTCTTTTTAATATGGACGTAAGTTCATCAAAAATTACAGATTGAGGTTCTGTTGGAATAAATGTTGTTTCCGCATAAACAGACAGCGGAAACAATGAAACAATAAAAATAAATAACTGGCGCAATGTTGTTGACCTTACTGGTTAATTCGTAATTTACATCGGCTCGATAGTGACAGTAATCTGTCCATTAACGTCACCAACAGGGGTACTTGAAGTAGAGGACACCTGCGGAACGACAGTGATTTCAGTCTTACCCCCATCTTTGGAGCTATCTCTTTCCAAGGTGGCTGTGGTAGACGATAAATCAAGGTAATCGTCATTGAATTTTAAGCAATAGCGCATAAAGTCAGCATCTGTTTTAATACAGGAACCATCTGCTTCATTTGCTTTGAAGGTGTATTTATATTTGTTAGTGCCTGAACAAGTGGCGGTCAACGTAAATATTTTAGAATAAGTATCTAGGTCATCTCCGGTTGTTTTACCATTGAATGCAGAACTCGGAATTTTATCTAAAGAAACGGTATCGGGTGCATCAAGTGAACAGCCTGCCAAAACAGTCGCTTTTATTTTAACTAACGCACTTGCACTTTCCGCGCTGGCTAAGTTGATATTTGCGCCACTAACACAGGTGATGACCAAAATTAATTTCATGAGTTTATTGATAATTAAATTCATATTAAGCCTGTTATTTAAATAAATGATTAAAATAGTTTTGTTATTGACCAATGGTTATTGGCAATTAACATCGAATCGAATTAATGATTGTAGATCTGCATTTTCAGGTAACGAGTATATGGCTTGGCACTGGTTTTCATCGTCATATCCCCATTTGGCAGTTAACTCGCCAGAGGATTCGAGCCCAGATAAATAAACCTGTCCATCATCATTCACAATTGCCGTTTGGTGCCCAATCGAGACCAAGGTGCCGAAAGGTAAGTTTTTGCCATTTTTTACGATGTGAACCAGTGCACGAGCACCTTGGCGAGTCACAAAGTTTGCTTTGACGATAGCGCCACGAGTCGGCACCGTCGTAAGAACGCTATTTTCAATTTCCGTCTGTTCATCTAATTCGCTGCTATCTAGTGCTATACGATTTAAACGATATGGTGTTGCGTAAGGCTTGATGGTGTAACCGAACCAATCTGTTTTCACACCACTGGTATGTTCAACGGGAATATCGCTCGCTCCCGGTGCCGAAATCAGAATGTTGGTTTCACCAAGGGGTTGACTAAAAATGATGCCGTCAGAGTGCAGGGTCACTGCACCAGAAATACCCGTTGAAACTTTACGGTAATCCTGACCGTAGCTATAACCAGCTTGTGTATTTCCATAGCCGCCTTGGTAAGCTAAGTTGATATTCCCGTCATTTCCATTACTCGATGAATACCCTTGAGCAACGTTCCAATTCAGGTTTTGCTGAGCCAGTAAACTTCCGCTTAAGCTGGTCTGCTGGACCAACTCTCCTTGGTTATCGTGGTTAACACTATAAGAGGCATACATTGACGGCGCTCCTTGAGGTAACCATTTCTGTAAAGGGATGGATACCGTTAAGAAAATATTCCTATCCGTTGTTTTTACGTCGTATTGGTCAACACTTTTATTTAATCCATACGAGAGCGTGTAATTAATATAGCCAATCTGGCTACTCAACCCTGATTGTATGGATACCGAACTGCCATTTCGCTCCCAAAAACTCTGGCGGACACCGGTTAAATAAATAGAACCAACCCCCGTTATCTTTTGTGAGATATTGGTCTGTATTCTTTCTCGCTTATTATCGTAAAGATTGAAATAGTCGGTATTATTGGTTTTCAGTTCCCCATTGGTATCAAGGGTTTCATTTTGTGATAGCCAACCAGACATCCGATTTAGCGAGGTTTCTTGTAGGGTATAGTAGCCTCGGGTTGAGTAGCGATACCCAGTGAGTTGGAGATTAGTGCCAGTTTCAGGGAAGGCTCGTGCGTATAGAAAACGCAGTGACTGCCCTTGATAGCGACTCCCATCGGTTAATTGGCTATTGGCATGGGTGATATCTGCTGAAAATGCCCCCCATGTCCCTAAGTTAAATCCGGTACCAACTGCTCCTGCCAGATAGTTTTTAGCATATTGAACGCCGCCATACAGCGTTGTTAATGACGATGCTCCCCAGATAAGCGTCGTTTCTCCAAATTGAGTCGTATCATAATGGCTGTTATCCGAGCGAAGCTCACCGGCGGTCAGGCTATAACTCATTCGACCTTCTCGTAATAACACCGGAACAGAGGAGTAGGGCACGATAAATGATTGAATATCGCCGTTAGCTTCAAGAATACTGACTTGCAAGTCACCACTCGAACTCATGGCGTTTAAGTCGGTAATGGCGAACTCACCAGGTGCGACATTAGCTTGGTAAATTAAATAGTCATTTTGGCGAATTTCAATGGTCGCATTACTGTTTGCTACGCCGCGGATAATCGGCGAAAACCCTTGTTGACTAGAAGGGTACATACTTTCGTCCGTTCGCAATTGTGCGCCTCGAAAAGCCAGTGAATCGAAAACTGTATTATTAGTTGAACTGTCGCCTAATACTAAACGGCTTCGCCAAGGGATGATCCCTCGCTCGACATAGCTGTTGAGATGTTGCCAGTTACTTTCTTGATTATGTTTGCTTTTATAGCTGGTCCATGTGCGGTTATCACGGTATCTCCAGCTCCCTAAATTGACGCCATTTCTTAGATTCAAATAGATATTTTTACTGAAATCGTGCTGATATTGGTTATCAGTAACACCTAATGTATAGCTGGTAAATAATGCATTAATTCCTTCATCCCACTGAGTAGTTGGAATTTCATCTTTGGCTAAATTATTTAATGCTATCTGCGGAATACTGATATTCAATTTCATTTTCGGAAAATCAAATTCAGTGCGCGCATTAGGGATTAACTGCGCCAGAGGAATACATTGATGGTTATCCGATTGCAGAAATGGAAGGTTATCAATATTGACTCCCAGCTCAGCCAGTTCCTGCGGCGTTAACAGTGGAATTAACCCTGTTTGGTCTGCTACTAATTGGGGTAATTGGTCATCTTGCTTTTGGCAATCTAGTGCTTTGACAAAGGTAATATTTCTTCTGTATTTGAGATTGCCATTCAATGAAACATCAACGTCATAGGTTCCTGGTAATTGTGAACCTTGGCTTGCGAAAGTACTTAAATCAGCAATATGCTCTGAATCGATAGAGATCAAAGAAGGTGGAAAATAGTAATTTTCTCCCTCTTGGGCGTTAGTGCTTTGTATTACAAAAAGGCAGATAAATAAGTATGAGGGGCTCAAATGGTTATTGATGATTTTTTTGTATTTTTTTAGTGAAACGAACATAGAAAACCTTATTTCCATTTGAAATAAAATAGATTAATTCTTAATTGAAAATGGCTGGTTTTGGTGAAGTGATCCCACCAAAATCATTGATTGAACTGAACGTCAATTTACTGGTGTCAAATCCTGCTGGTGCATTAACCTCAATATGACTAAATGGCGCGATCATCGTTGATGGTAATTCATTATTTCCTGAACGAAGATCGGTTAAAGTCATGTAATACGGTGATGGATTTGATATTTTAATTTTTTGGTTATCAATCTTGCTAAATCGGATAAGGTTTTCTGCTTCCTTTGGTGTGATCTTTAATCCTTTCGGTCGAACGAAAAGTTTAACTCGAGTTACAGCCGCAAGGATTAATGCATTCTTGTCAGCTAATTCATTTCGATCAATGGATGGAATGGCTTTTACATTAAAATAAAATAGAGATTCTTTATCTTTCGCTAATTGTTCGCCCGCATAAACTAATCGAATAGTATTTTCATTTCTTGGTGCGCTAGTAAATAAGGGGGGCGTAGAAATAAAATCGCTTAGTTTATTTCCTTTGGCATCTTCAATCCAAGTTTGAACTAGAAAAGCTGATTTATCTGAGGTGTTTCGGATACCCGTGGTAATTTGCTTACTTTCTTGTGGGTAAATAATTCGAGTGCTATCCAGTGTAATTCCACCAGCTAAACAAAGAGAAGAAAAACCAAAATAGAATAACGAAACCAGCCATTGATAATAATGACTTGTTTTAGGTAACGAAAACATAAAAACTCCGGATATAAATAATGCGCACCCGCTATGACACGGGTGCAAAGACAGAAATATTACTGATAAGTAATCGTGAAATCGGCAGATGCGTTAGCTGAACCCGCAGTAACTTCATCCGCTAATGCGATGTACTGTGCTTGGAAGCGTAATGTGCTATCACCTTCATTCATCTTAATAACATCTGTTGCTTTCAGGCCATCAACATTGACTAATTTACTGTTTTGTAAAATTTGGATACCCACGCCCGTTGCGGTTGTTTGTCCACTTTGAGATGCCACTGGAGCAAGGATTTTCTCTTCGTCAGGAACGGTAATACCCGCGAACGTCAGAGAGACATTCTTGAATGTTTCAGTTGCACATCCGGTTAATTTAATATCAAAACCAACGGGTGATGACACTGAATCTTTACCATTAAAACCATCTTGGCGGTATTGACCTAAATTAACAGTTTGTGAAGCATCATCATTATCAATAACGCAAGGGGTATTCACAATGGTACCCGCAAAATTAACAACGCCACCACTGACAGTCACAGGAGCTAATTCTTCTGGAGCACTAGGTTCTCCTTCTGCAAATACATTTGCAGATAAAGATAGAGAAATAGGCAATGCGATAGCGATTAACTTAAATTTCATTATATTAATTTCCATTAGATAAAATTTTAAAAGGATTTATTTCTTATTTGGTGCTTGCATTCAAAATAAAGCATGCACTCCGAAAAATACATCTATGTATTTTTGAGATTGCCTACATGAATTACACCGTCAGTTTCTAGCTCATCAATAAGCAAATTGAAAAGTCTATTTTGCTCTGGCTTTATTACCTTGCTACTGAATTCATCGAAGGGAATATTTAATGAATTTAAAATTCTTAAAATATTCTCAATACTTAATGTTGATATTCCTCTTTCATATCTTGATATTTGCTGCTGACTGACTGATATTAAGGATGCTAATTCTTTTTCAGATAACCCTTTGCTTATCCGTGCATTTCTAATAAATGTTCCTATTTTTTCATTTAGTTTCATTATATTGATAATTAGTTAATTACCTAGGTTGGTTAAATATTAGTTGTATAATTTGATGATTTCAAAACGAGGCGAATTGTAGAT
>NZ_JAERJY010000142.1:0-9483 GCF_018257375.1 Providencia sp. JGM181
TGATAAAACTGCAAAAATACGCATATACAGCGTATTGATGCATTTTTTTGATCTTCAAAGTTTTAAACCTTACGCGAGTATTTAAGTTAAATCTCTAGGCTATTTAATCATGGTTTTTATGTTTTCGATTTATTTTACTGAGTGGGTTTCATTCGCCATATCTTTTCTACATATTCATTAATAGTTCTATCGGAAGAGAAATAGCCCATGTTAGCGATATTATTGAGTGTTTTTTGCGCCCATAACGTTGGGTCTTGGTATAGCTTATCGACGGCATCTTGGGCTTGAACGTAAGAGTGGTAATCGGCAAGCAATTGATAATGATCGCCAAAATTAATCAGAGAATCATAAAGCGGGTAATAGCGGTTAGGGTCATCGGGACTGAAAATGCCCGAAACGAGGGAATTGAGGACATTGTGCAGGTCTTCATGTTCTTGGTAAATCTTTCTTGGGTCGTAGCCTTGTGCGCGAATCGCGTCAACTTGCTCGGCAGTATGTCCAAAGATAAACATATTTTCTTCGCCAACATGTTCGCGAATTTCAATATTAGCGCCGTCTAATGTACCGATGGTCAATGCGCCATTGAGAGCAAATTTCATATTACCTGTTCCTGAAGCTTCGGTTCCTGCAAGGGATATTTGTTCGGATAAGTCGGTGGCGGGAATAATTAACTCCGCTAAGCTGACGCTGTAGTTCGGGATAAAAATCACTTTTAAGCGGTTTTTGATTCGGGGGTCATGGTTAATCACGTTAGCGACATCATTGATAAGCCGGATGATCATTTTGGCGTTAACGTAGGATGAGGCGGCTTTTCCCGAGAAAATCACCACGCGCGGAACCCAATTCTTTTCGGGAAGTTGCAAGATACGCTGATAGCGTCCAATGACTTGCAAGATATTGAGTAATTGGCGTTTATATTCATGAATGCGTTTGATTTGTACATCGAACATGGCGTGAGGATCGACGATGATATTGACGTTTTTAGCGATATAGTCGGTGAGGGCAACTTTGTTCTCTAACTTACAGGTTTTTAACCGCTCGATAAATAGAGGAAAATCTGTGTACTGCTGTAGGTGCGAAAGCTCTGTGAGATCTTCCCGCCAATTTTCACCGATGGTTTCATCAATCAAGCTTGCCAGGGGTTTATTACACAACGCTAGCCAGCGGCGTGGGGTAATACCATTGGTAATATTGCTAAAACGCTCAGGAAATACTTTGGAAAAATCAGAGAAAATTTCTTGAGTCATAAGCTCCGAATGCAGCTTGGACACACCATTGACTCGGTAGCTGCCCACGACGGCAAGCCATGCCATGCGAACATAGCGCCCATGGGATTCATCAATCAGAGATAAGCGAGTTAAAAGTTCTGGGTTGTTGGGGTAACGCTGTTTGATCTTAGTGAGAAAGTGGTCATTTATTTCAAAGATAATTTGTAGGTGGCGGGGGAGTAATCGCCCAAGAAGGTCGACAGACCAACGTTCTAATGCTTCTCCCATCAGAGTGTGATTGGTGTAAGAAAAGGTTTTTTCACTCATTTGCCATGCGGCTTCCCACTCATATTCGTGCTCATCGATAAGCAAGCGCATCAGTTCAGGAATCGCTAAAACGGGGTGGGTATCATTCAAATGGATTGCCACTTTATCGGCAAGGTTACTTAACGTGCCGTGGATTCGGTAATGGACATCGAGGATATTCTGCAAGGTTGCTGATACAAGAAAATACTCTTGCCCAAGACGTAAAATTTTCCCCGATTCCGTAGAATCATTGGGGTAGAGCACGCGGGATACATTTTCAGAGAAGTTTTTATCTTCAACGGCTGCTGAGTATTCCCCCTGATTGAATTTGTTGATGTTCATTTCATTCGTGGCATGGGCAGACCACAAGCGCAAAGTGTTGGTGGAATCGCATCCATAGCCCATGACGATTTGGTCATAGGCGCGAGCAAGCACTTCTTCAGTTTCCACCCAGCGAACGATTTTACCCTCTTGCTGAAGGCGGCCCGCAAAGCGCACTTTGTAGCTAAGGTTATAGCGTGGAAACTCCCATGCATTGCCATATTGTAGCCAGCGGTCGGTGGACTCAACTTGTTGACCATCAATAATATTTTGCTGAAACATGCCGTATTCGTAGCGGATACCAAACCCAACGGAAGGGATTTTTAAGGTGGCGAGAGAGTCTAAAAAACAAGCAGCAAGACGCCCTAAACCACCATTGCCTAAACCGGGATCATCCTCTTCCTCTAAAATCGCATTCAGTTCAAAGCCCATTTTTTTCAAAGCATCAGCAACATCCTCATACATGCCTAAATTTAATAAAGTATTGGAAAGAGTACGCCCAATCAGGAATTCCATGGATAAGTAAGCGACAGCACGATCCGATTGAGATAGAGAGCGGCGAATGGCACGTAACCAACGGTCAACGGTTAAGTCGCGGATAGCGTAGGAGATGGCATTTAGCCAATCATGCTGGGTGGCAATTATTGGATCTTTGCCGACCATAAACTTTAATTTGATCTGGATGGAATCGACTAACGCATCGACTCGCTGCTGGCGATTTTGGATAGTAAATGGGTTATTCATGTTCAGATCCTCCAGCCATTGGGGTTATTAAGCTTTGGTATAGCGCAAGGTATTTTTGAGCGGAAGCCTGCCAGCTAAAATTCATCTTCATACCTTGGCGGCGTACACGTTTCCAACGAGTCGGTTCATTCCAAAGCGCGAAAACACGACGCACCGCATCATTGAGTTCGGTGGCTTTTCCGTGGTGGGAGCGATAACCGTGATAGTCATGAAATACAAAACCCGTTGCCGTGCGATCTGCTAAATTTTCGAGGGAGCAATCGGTGACGGTATCGGCTAGCCCGCCCGTGTGGCGAACCAATGGGAGAGCACCGTATTTCAGACCATAAAGTTGGGTCAAACCACAAGGTTCGTAGCGGCTTGGCACCACAATCACGTCAGCGGCAGCAATCAATTTATGGGCGTGAGGTTCGTCATAACCAATAAAGACGGAAACCTGTTTTGGGAATTGGTGAGCTAGCTGCTCAAAGGCATGTTGTAAGTCAGCGTCGCCAGTGCCTAAAACTGACAGTTGCCCGCCTTGGTGCAGTAAATCTGGGATCACTTCGAGTAAAAGGTCTAATCCCTTTTGTGTACTGAGGCGGCTGACAACACCGAATAATGGCACTTTATCGGTGACATTAAGTTTGTTTTCTCGCTGGTGGGTCATTTTACTGATGGCTTTGCCGAGCATGTTTTGCCGACCGTAATTATGGGGGATCAACGGGTCAAGCTGCGGATCCCAAACTTGGTAATCCACGCCGTTTAAGATCCCTAAAATATCTTCTTGAGATTGGCGCTGTTTCAATAAACTGGCGAGCCCATAGCCGTATTCGGGAATGGTGACTTCTTTGGCATAAGTGGGGCTGACAAAAGTGATTTTATTGGCGTAGAACAGTCCCGCTTTGAGATAGGAAATTTGCCCATAAAACTCTAAGCCTTCGGGGGAATAAAATCCGTTAGGCAGCTGCAACTCAGGAAAATGGATTGCCGAAAATAGCCCTTGGTAAGCCAGATTATGGACGGTAAATACGCAAGGAACAGGGGTGTTTTTGGCGGCGAGATAGGCGGCGCAGAGTCCTGCATGCCAGTCGTGGGCATGAATGATGTCAGGTCGCCAATTGGCATCAAAGCCACAGGCAAGTTCGCTGCTTATCCAGCCTAATAAGGCAAAGCGCAGATAGTTGTCTCTGTATTCGTGTTGATGATTGTCGTGATAGGGGCTGCCTGTGCGCTGATAAAGATGCGGGGCGTCAATTAAATAGAGACCAACACCATCATAATAGCCAAAACGCAGAGTGATGGGGCCGGCAAATGTATTGATATGGTTGCCAACTAAGGTGTGGTGAACCGCATCCAGTAGCGCGGGGAAACCGGGTAATACGATACGGACATCCGCCCCTTCAGCGATTTGAGCTTGGGGTAATGCGCCGAGCACATCCGCTAAGCCGCCTGTTTTGAGAAGGGGAAATAGTTCTGAGCCAGCATGAAGTATGCGCATCTGAATCTCCTTTAAGCCGCAAGATTATCGAGCATTTTTTGAGTGACAAGGACGATGCCACCTTCAGAGCGATAGAAATGTTGGGCATCCCATTGTGGATCTTCACCAATCACCAATTTGTTGGGTAACACACAGCCGCTATCGATAATGCAGCGTCGTAAGCGGCAGGCATATCCAATGGAGACATCGGGTAGGATCACGCAGGCATCGAGTTGGCTGTGAGCATTCACGCGGACATTTTGGAAAATCACGGAGTTAGCAATTTTGGCGTCTTCAACGATAGAACCAGCATTAATTAATGTGTTGGTAATTTGGGGAGATTGCGGCGACTCGCCTTGAATAAACCGAGCTGGTGCCAATGGGGAGTGACTCGTCCGGATCGACCAATGAGGGTCATACATATCCAGTGCGGGCTTGGCTGAAACTAAATCAATATTGGCGTTCCAGTAGGCATCAATGGTGCCCACATCTCGCCAGTAGGGGGATGCGCCCATATTAAAATCAGAATAGACGCAGGAGCGGCTAAACGGGTGCGCCCAAGCCTTGCCTTGCTGTACCGCTTTAGGGATTAAGTTTTTACCAAAATCATGCTGTGTATTCTGCTTTTGCTGCTCTTCTGCGAGTAATTCATAGAGGTATTGGGCATCAAAAACGTACACGCCCATGCTGGCTAATGCGGCATAAGGTTTCCCCGGCATCGATGGGGGAAATTGAGGTTTTTCAATAAAATTAATGATTTGTTCGTCATCGTTAATGTCCATAATGCCAAATTCAGAGGCTTGGCTACAGGGTACTTCAATACAGGCCACTGTGCATTGGCTACCTTTTTCCACATGGTCTAGCAACATGCGGGAATAATCCATTTTGTAGATATGATCCCCAGCTAACACAATGATGTATTTGGCTTGATATTGGCTAATAACATCGAGATTTTGAAAGATGGCATCGGCAGTACCTTGGTACCAATCTTCGGCATCCTGTTTCTGTTGAGCAGGGAAAATTTCAATAAATTCATTGGTTTTCCCGTTTAGAAATGACCAACTGTGCTGAATATGTTGGATTAAGTGATGGGAATAGTATTGGGTCAGTATCCCGACGCGATAAATACCTGAATTAATACAGTTAGATAAGGTGAAATCGATAATTCGAAATTTCCCGCCAAAGTGGAGTGAGGGTTTTGGCTGCTTCTGAGTCAGGGCTTTGAGACGAGAGCCTTTACCACCTGCCAAAATAAGCGCCACCGTATTGCTCGGAAGTTCTTTGGCTAATAGCTGCCTCGAAATGGGATTTGGGTAGGCATAAAAAGGCATTTTTTCTGACATATCAATTCCTTAATGAGCACTTGGCGAAAAATCGTGGCGCTGCATGACCACGAAGGTTTTTGGCGGAATAGAACGAATTAGGTGGCAATTAAAAGGTGGGACAGGGTGCCAATCCCCCTCGGGAAGCGTGAGCGAATGGACTTGCTCAGTGAAATTAATCAGTAATAGCCATTGACCAGAAAGTAATACTTGCATGGAACATGATTGCTGCCACTGTTCAAGGGTTATGGGAGAGCCTTGGGCATTTAGCCACTCAACGGTTTTATGGGGGGGCAGTGAATGCCACCATTGTCCCGAAGTCAGAGCCGGGATTTGCTGGCGCAAAGCGGTAAGTTGTGCCGTAAACTCCATAAGAGCACTATCCGCTTCCTGCCAGTTAAGCCAGCTTATCGGGTTATCTTGGCAATAAGCGTTATTATTTCCTTGTTGGCTATGCCCTAGCTCATCCCCTGCACGCAGCATCGGTGTGCCTAATGACAGGAACAGCAAGCTTAATAAATGGCGCTGGCTCTGTTGGCGTTCCGATATTGTTTTTTCAGGGGCGTTTAACCCTTCGAAACCATGATTATGGCTGTTATTGCCGTCGCTACCATCTTGGTTATTTTCACCGTTGGCATGGTTATGTTTGTGATTAAAACTGACCAAATCTCGCAGCGTAAAGCCATCGTGTGCGGTGATGTGGTTAATTGAAACAAAACTAGGGCGATGATTTTGTGAAAAGTCATCCCGCGAACCTGCTAAGCGACTTGCTAAGATACCGATAGGAATATCACAATATAAAACAGCACGGCGGCAATCATTGCGAAATTGGTCATTCCATTCAGCAAAAGGCGGTGGAAATTGCCCTAATTGGTAACCGTTGTTGGCGAGATCCCAAGGTTCGGCAATTAGCTTCAGTTGCCCAAGAATGGGATCTTGGGTGATAGCCTTAAGCAGTGGAGCCTGAGAATTAAATTCCGGCGTTCTTCCCAATATCGTGGCTAAATCAAAGCGAAAGCCATCAACATGGCATTCAATCGCCCAAAAATGCAGGCAGTCGAGCACCCATTGGCTTACTGCCGAGTGTGACAACCTCAGCGTATTGCCGCAGCCCGTCCAATCCGCATATTCACCATTGTCGTTTAACCAATAATAGGTGGGGTTATCTAACCCCCTAAACGATAAGCAAGGTCCTGAATGGTCTAATTCGGCAGCGTGGTTAAACACAATATCGAGGATAACCTCAATGCCGGCACGATGCAGGGCTTTAACCATATCGCGAAACTCACTCAACGGCGTAGAGCCTGCTTGCCCAGACCAATATTGAGGCTCAATCGCAAACGGTGACAGCGTGTTATAGCCCCAATAATTAGTGAGATTTTTAGCCTGTAATCGCGGTTCATCCAGATGAAATTGCACAGGGAGCAACTCCAGTGTCGTCACGCCAAGTCGCGTTAAATGCTGGATTATGCAAGGGTGTGCGATAGCAGCATAGCTCCCCCGTAAAGCAGGTGGAATTTCAGGGTGTTGCTTGGTAAGCCCCCGAACATGAGCTTCATAAATCACGGTTTTTGACCATGGAGTATGAAGAGGGGCATCACCTTGCCAGTCATAAGGTTCATGGCTGACGACGGAGTAAGGATGCTGTTTACCACTGAGTTCGCGGCTGTAAGGGTCAATCAGTAAGTGGGTATCATCAAAATATAATCCTGCTTGTGGTTCCCATTTTCCTCTAGCACGATAACCATAATGTAGACCTGCTTTTGCGCCCATTAGATAACCATGCCAAATATGGTTATCTCCCCGATAAAGCGGGTAACGAATTTCATCACCGAGTGAGTCCAGCACGCACAAGTCAATGTGTTCGGCATGCTCGCTGTAAATAGCAAAATTGACGCCGTATTCGTCCATGTGGCTACCAAGGGGGTGAGCATGACCTTGCCGGAAATTAAAATGTGTCATTCGGTCGCTCCCGTTTTAAATACAGGGTAGCCAAAGGGGGAAGCGTAATATTTAAGGAGTGATCTTTACCGTGAGCCGCTATTGGTTGGGTGGATATTGCCCCCTGATTACCCACATTACTGCCGCGATAATAGTGAGAATCGGTATTGATGATTTCTTGGTAGCAACCCGATTGGTGAACACCAATGCGATAATTTTCACGGGGAACAGGGGTGAAGTTGGCGACCACCACAATTTCATGATTATGGGTATCTCGACGCACAAAGGCGAATACTGAGTTTTGGTGGTCATCAACCACCAACCATTCGAAGCCTTGTGGGGAATAGTCGAGTTGGTACAGTGGAGGGTGCCGTTGATAACAGTGATTTAAATCGCGCACAAGTTTCTGTACACCCGTGTGCCAGCCATCATATTCAGAGTTCAGTAAATGCCAATCTAGCCCCGTGTCGTGATCCCATTCTCGCCCTTGGGCGAATTCTCCTCCCATAAACAGCAATTTTTTACCAGGATGCCCCCACATAAATCCATAGTAAGCCCGTAAATTGGCGAATTTTTGCCATGTGTCACCGGACATTTTACTCAGAAGTGACCCTTTCCCATGCACCACTTCATCATGGGAAAGGGGTAAAACGAAGTGCTCACTGTGGGCGTAAAACATGCCGAAGGTCATTTGTTGGTGATGATATTGGCGGTAAATCGAGTCAAGGGACATATAGCGCAGAGTGTCGTGCATCCAGCCTAAATTCCATTTGAAATCAAAACCTAAACCGTGATTTTCAACAGAGCCAGTGACATTGGGAAAGGCGGTTGACTCTTCGGCTATCATTAACGCATGAGGGCAGTTCTGTTGAACAATTTGGTTGGTATAACGTAGAAAATCGAGAGCTTCGAGGTTCTCTTTGCCTCCCCATTTGTTGGGTACCCATTCCCCTTCTTCGCGGCTGTAATCGCGGTAGATCATCGAACTTACCGCATCGACACGCAGCCCATCGATACCAAAGCGCTCTAACCAATAAAGGGCATTGCCCGCCAAAAAGTTTGCCACTTCATAGCGGCTGTAGTTATAAATCAAGGTATGCCAGTTTCGATGGACACCTTCACGCGGATCCGCATATTCATACAGTGCGGTACCATCGAATTGAATCAGCCCATATTCATCATTGGGAAAATGGGCAGGTACCCAATCGAGGATCACTTTGAGGTGATGCTGGTGGGCGGTTTGAATCAAGTAGAGAAAATCCTCAACGCTACCAAAACGGTAGGTTGGGGAATAGAGCCCAATAGGTTGGTAGCCCCAAGAGCCATCAAACGGATGCTCGCTGATGGGCAGCAGCTCCAGATGAGTAAATCCCATTTCCGCCACATAAGGAATAAGCTGTTCAGCCAGCTGTCGGTAGCTGAGCCAGCCATTGTTGTGCGGGTGACGACGCCAAGAGCCTAAATGCACTTCGTAAATTGAGATTGGTGCGGAAAGTGGTGAATTTACGCTGGTGGCGTGAGGCGGAGCCTGTTTTTCGGGTAGGGCTGTTATTACCGACTCTACATGAGGAAATAGCACGCTTTTGAGTGCATAGGGGTCAGCTTTGACCCGCATATATCCGCGGCTATCTTGTAATTCATACTTATACGCTTGCCCGAGTTTAGCTTCAGGAATAAACCGTTCCCAAATACCCACCTCATGGCGCAGTGTCATTGGGTGAATACGCCCATCCCACTGATTAAATTCGCCAACAACGGAGATCCGTTGAGCATTGGGTGCCCATAAAGAAAAAATCACCCCATCAACACCGTCGAAGTTGACGGGGTGGGCACCAAGACATTCATAGGGACGTAGATGGGTGCCTTCTGCCAGTAGCCAGCCATCTATGTCACGAATGAGAGTGCCAAAGCCATCAGTGTGCTTTTTAATTGCTTGGGTTTCTGCGGTGGATGTTTCCGCAGAACGACGCCCTGAAGTTATTTGAGAAATAACTTCGCGATTATTAGTTGGCAAATAAATAACCTCAAGAAAAGTGAAATGAGCAATTTAAACTTTACTTAAATTATTTAATTTGTATTTGATAGGCTTCACATATTTAGCTTTAAAATTGATTGAATTCGTTATTTAACAATAAGTTAGTTTGTTTTTGAATAGTATTATTAAGTTATCAATTAATAATAT
>NZ_JAERJY010000143.1:0-9445 GCF_018257375.1 Providencia sp. JGM181
CTATTACTTTTTGAAAAAATCAAAAAATAGAGCATATTTATGCATTAATAATTATTTGTAATTTATTAATCTGTTATGTTATGGTGCGAAAGTATCCTTTTCAATCAAAGTAAGTGTCGAATTATCATAGGGTTTCTTCTCCTTGGGTTAAATCTGGCTTTACTCATCGTTGTTGTATATGCATAAAATGTGCATAGATAGCGCTATGTTTTGCGCGTCAAATGGAATATGACGATAATATTATCGGCTATGAGTAATAAACATTTCATTTTGTTTGGAATAAAAATCTTATCGCGCGGGAGCCAATTTTCTCAGTGAAATATCTCGCCATAAAATAATAGGAACTCAACATGCACAATGAATTTTTAGTACACGAAGCAGAGATGCTGGATTTATTAAAGCAAGTGGTTAATACCGAATCCGGTTCATACGATAAAGAGGGTGTTGATAATCACGCTGCATTCTGGTGTGAACGTTACCAATCAATGGGCTTTGAAGTTGAGATAATCCCAAATGAAAAATTGGGTAATAACTATCGTCTTTATCACCCATCTACCACGCCTGAAATTTTGATTTTGCTGCATCTTGATACCGTATTTCCAAAAGGAACCGTAGCGGAAAGACCATTTAGTATTGAGGGTGATAGAGCCTATGGCCCCGGTGTTATCGATATGAAAGGCAGCCATGTCATGGTGCATCAGGTGATCAAACAGCTTTATGCCACCAACGATGAACGCTACAAAAAAATTGAAGTGCTGCTGAACTGCGACGAAGAGATAGGTTCTATTTCGTCACGTCCGGTCATCGAGGAATGTGCGAAAGGCAAACGTTACGCGTTAGTGATGGAGCCTGCGCGTGCTAATGGTGCCATTGTCAGCGCTCGTCGTGGTGTGGGAACCTATGTTCTGACCATTCAAGGGAAAGCGTCTCACTCCGGTATTGCTCCTGAAGCAGGGATCAGTGCTATCCAAGAACTTGCTTTCAAAATCCAAAGCTTACATGCACTTTCTCAGCACGATAAAGGGCTGTCAGTGAACGTGGGTCTGATTACAGGTGGAACATCCGTCAATACCGTTGCGCCAAATGCGCGTGCAGAAATTGATGTGCGGATCTCTTCTGAGCAGCAAGGTATTGAAATCGACAAGAAAGTACGTGAAGTGTGCAGTCAGCCTGTTCTAGAAGGCATTCAGCTTTCACTGACCGGCGGGATCAACCGTCCACCAATGGCAAAAACGCCAGAAAGCGCCGCGCTTATCGACATCATCAAACAAGAAGCCGACAAACTGGCAATCACACTGGAAGACGTCTCTACAGGCGGTGGTTCTGATGCTTCATTTACCGCGGGTGTGGGGACGCCAACGGTAGACGGTTTAGGTCCAATTGGCGGCTATCAACATAGTGATAAAGAGTACCTCGAAATTCCCTCTTTAACTGAGCGCGCTCAGCTATTTTTCAATGTGTTAAAACGCATTACGCAGTAATTATGGCTAACAAAACAAATAATAATCCAACAGGATAAATCTATGGCAATAACATCAACAACACCACCACCACAAAAAAAGCGTTCTGATGGGATAAACCCGTATGTATTGCTCTTTTTCATCCTTGTCGCGGCAGCGGTTGCGACTTGGATCGTTCCTGCGGGGCAGTATGCCTCTGAAACGAAAGTTATCACAACTATCAAAGATGGTGTGGAAACCCAAGTTAAGAGCTCTTATACCATTCCAGGGAGTTATGAGCGTTTACCTGAACAGCATGGCGTCTTACCAGGACAGGTTTTCACGTCGATTGCTGACGGGCTAGTTAAAGCGGCTCCGATCATTTTCTTGATTATCTTTACTGGTGGCGCGTTACATCTGCTTGAAACGACTGGTGCAATCAATAAAGTCTTGAGTAATATTTCACGCAGTAAAAAGCTCAATGACTTTTTGTTGATCACTATCTTCTTTGTGGTGTTCTCCATTTTGGGTACCACTGGAATTGTTGTGAACTCGATAATTGCATTCGTGCCAATAGGTTTATTGGTGGCGAAGTCCGTTGGAATGGATGACAAGTTTGGCGCAGCAATTGTCTATGTTGCGGCTTACTCCGGCTTTAACGCCTCGGTAATGGCACCGATGACCGTAGGGTTATCTCAAGGTTTAGCTGACGTTCCGTTGCTATCGGCATTTGGCTTCCGTACTGTGGTTTATATTAGCTTTGTGATCGCAGGGATTATCTTTTTAACCTTGTACGCGAAGAAAAGCCGTCGCCAAGGGATGGTGCGCCCAGAAGTACAGATTGATGACAGCCAATTTGAGACCTCAAAAATCTCTTTACGCCACGTCATTACATTATCCTATGCCGCATTCTGTTTAATTGGCTTTATTTTCGGTGCCATCGAGTGGAGCTGGGGCGAAAAAGAGATGATGGCCATGTTTATCATCTTAGGCGTGGGTGTGGGTGTACTGAATAGAATGTCACCGAATGATATTGCAACCGGCTTCCTGAAAGGTTGTGCTGGCATGGTTGGTGGGGCATTTATCGTTGGTATGGCCCGTGCGATTGCGATTGTATTAGCGGATGGCATGATCTTAGACACCATCGTGAACTCGATTATTTCTCTGATGGATGGTTTACCGAAAACATTATCTGCATTATCTATGTTCGGTACTGCTGCTATCATGCACTTCTTTATTTCTTCAGGTTCCGGTGAAGCGGCTGTTTTAGTCCCTATTTTCACCCCAATGGGCGATCTGTTAGAAATCACCCGTCAAACTACCGTTCAAACGGTATTAATGGGCGAGGGTGTCGTGAACTGTATTAACCCAACATCAGGTATTTTGATGGCGGTGTTAGCGACGTCGAAAATCCCATACACCAAGTGGCTGAAGTTTATCTGGCCGTTGGTATTAACCTGGGTCATTATTTCGATTATCTCGATTGTTTACGCAGTCATGACGAATTTAGGTCCGATTTAAGTCTGTTTATTACGTTATTTAGACAGACAGGGTATTTGTCAAAGCGCCACTCGAAAGAGTGGCGTTTTTTGTTTTTGGGTAATGAGTAGGCAGGATTTTAGGCAAAAAAAAGCCCCCTTCATAGGGATCTGAAGGGGGAGCTAAATGAATAAAGAATGGTTTAATTCGAGATCAAAGATAAAGGATCCTAGTGAACGAAACTTAGGTTTTTGTGCACTTTAGTTCGCTGTTTTGAGTTAGCGTATAGAATCGCATTTATCGCTAAAGCTCTTATTGGCGATAACCAGTCTTGATTTGTTCTAAAATGTTTTTGTAAGTCTCAGCTTGCTTTTCATCTTCCATCGAAGCGACTTCGCGTTGCATTTTGATCAAAATTTTACCCGCATCAGCCTGACCGATAGCTTTAAGCATATGAGTAACAAGATTTTTTAAACAAGTTACTTCGTCTGCTAATGCGTTTACGTCTGGCTCAGTTGGAAAATGGGTTTTCATTTAGGAATTCCTGTAAGAATAAAAAGTAATTTGCAGATTGTAGCATAGAAGAAATGATTCTGTCGCTTTTCAAACTGACATGAAAATTAAAGGGGTGTGACTGTTTCTCTATGAAAAAATAGTGTGAACATGATAATTTTCAATCCTTTAAAGATGAATGGTGAATGTGATATTATTCACAAAAATGTACTAAAGGTTGTTCTTTACCTTAATTATCATCAACAGGATGTCGTAAACCATGTCCCAGGTTTCTCGAAGCACTGCATGGATCCGTGTATTGGCGCTTTCCGTTGCGGCTTTTGTCTTTAATACCACCGAATTTGTTCCTGTCGCATTACTGAGTGATATTGCTGAAAGTTTTGATATGACCGTTGCCCATACGGGGTTAATGATCACCATTTATGCGTGGGTTGTCGCGGTGATGTCTCTGCCATTAATGCTGATGACGGGGAAATTTGAGCGGCGAAAATTACTGGGAATTTTGTTTGTTGTCTTTATTCTCAGCCATATTTTATGTGGGATTGCGTGGAATTTTGAAGTGCTGATTATCGCGCGTATTGGTATCGCATTATCTCACGCAGTTTTCTGGTCGATTACCGCATCATTGGCGATCCGCGTCGCGCCTGCGGGTAAAAAAGCACAAGCATTGGGCTTGCTCGCAACGGGAACGGCACTGGCAACTGTGTTGGGATTACCGTTAGGGCGAGTGATTGGGCAATGGATGGGCTGGCGAGTGACATTTTTGTGTATCGGCGTGCTTGCGTTATTAACCCTGATTGCGTTATTACGCTTTTTACCACGTTTACCGAGCGAACATTCCGGTTCATTAAAAAGCCTACCTGTTCTGTTTAAACGCCCCGCATTGATGGGTGTCTTTGTATTAATCACCGTCGTCATTACGGCTCATTTTACTGCGTATAGCTACATTGAACCGTTTGTGCGTGATATTGCCTTACAGAGCCAAAATTTTGCCACACTCTTATTATTAATTTTTGGTGGGGCTGGCATTTTTGGTAGCGTCTTGTTTAGTCGCTACAGTAGCCGCTTTACGCTCTCATTCCTACCTGTATCGATGACCTTACTGACGCTTTGTTTAGTGTTATTTATGCCATTAAGTGGCGATGTTTGGACGCTGATTGGTACCTGTATATTCTGGGGTATGGCGATCATGTGTATTAGCCTCGGGATCCAAGTAAAAGTGTTGGATTTGGCGCCAGATGCGACCGATGTCGCGATGTCGATTTTCTCTGGATTATTTAATATTGGCATTGGGGCTGGGGCATTATTAGGGAACCAAGTGATTACCCATATGGGAATGACCAATATTGGGTATGTGGGGGCAATTATCAGCCTTTTAGCACTTGCCTGGTGTGTGTTTATCTATACCCGCTATCGCTCAGCTTTTGCAGAAAAACAGTCAACAGCTGCTAATTATTAAGCTAGATTTATTCATTTGGCACTGTGCTAATTAAAGGTTAGTGCAGTGCTTTTTTGTGTGTTAAATTTCTGCCAAATTTTAGGCTAAAAAATAGAGAAAGGTGAACGATGAAAGGATTGAGCTTCTTATTAATGTCCATTATTGCGGAAGTGATTGCGACTACAACATTAAAAGCATCAGATGGTTTTAGCCGTTTTTGGCCCTCTTTAGTGGTTATTATTGGTTATGCAGTCTCTTTCTGGGGGCTTTCCCAAGTCGTGAAGGTGATGCCACTGGGGATTGCGTATGCTATTTGGTCAGGATTGGGAATTGTGTTGGTTTCTGTGGCGGCTATCTATATTTATAACCAAAAACTCGATTTACCCGCAATTATTGGTATGCTATTAATTATCATTGGTGTATTAGTCATCAACCTGTTTTCTAAAAGTGGTACCCATTAATGAGATTCAAAACATAGTGGGACTCAAAACAGCGCTGATACTATCGGAGAAAGAGAATGAAAAGGAAAAGTCAGGCGCTGTTAAAAACAGTCGTGGCAATGGGTTCAGCTACCGTATTATCTATTTTGCTTTCAGCGTGCAGTAGTCCTGATAATAGTAAAATGACAAGAGCAGAAACGTCCGGTTCTCAATATGCTCAGCAAGTGGTGAATTTAGGTCCCGGTGCTCAAGAGGCATGTACTTCTGCTGGTGGGCTGCCTTCACTGAATTTAGAACTCAATGGTGAAAAGACCCCAGTTTGCCAATTTGCAAATGGGCGCCGTTGTGCCGTTTCGGCAATCCGTAGCGGGGCGTGTATCTAAGTATTTTTGTGAGCTAATGATTTGAATCGCCCATCAAGCATAGTTGATGGGCGAAAAAGAAAGGCTATTTTTTGCTCGGGAAGAATAGGCTGATCGCAACGATGATGCCAACTAAGATGTAAGCTGCAAAAATACCGACTAACCACTGCGGCATGTCTAACCCTAAGAATGCCCACTGTCTAACGGCACAATCACCTGTCGCTTCAAACACAGAAGGTACCCATTCTTGAAGTGGTAACCAGTCTGGGAAATTAACAAAGAAATCACAGGATGCAAACGGAGATGGGTATAGTTGCAGCATGGTATGTTCCCATGAAAGGTCTAATCCACGCCAACCCGCATACAGCCAAACCACAATCGCAATCACTTTAACGACGGTGCTTTTCGGTGCAATCGCTCCGATTAAACCGGCCGCAATAATTCCCATCAATGCAACGCGTTCATAGATACACATTACACAAGGTTGCAGTTTCATAATATGTTGGAAATACAGAGCAGCACATTCAAGCATAAACGCAGTGAATGCCATAAGCAGCCAAGCTGACCGTCCTTGAGAACAGTAATTAAAAAATCTGAACATAATAAATTCCCTTCATCAATAATCGGCTTATTTTGCCTCTATCTGGGTGATAAAAAAAGCAGCAAAATCAGATTAGAATAAGATTAGCTTAGTTTTTACGTTTTATTACAAAAAAAGCCGCATAAATATGCGGCTTTAAATCCAGAAACTGAACAATCAATATTAATCAACGTGGAATAGAGATTAACCCTAAACTTTCCATCCAATCAGTTAATGGGATAAGCCATAGCTCAACACCTAACAGACCGACGATTGTCATCACAACCGTAAATGGTAATGCCATCCACACCATTCGACCGTAAGACAGACGAATCAGCGGAGACAGTGCAGAAGTTAACAGGAACAAGAAGGCAGCTTGTCCATTTGGTGTTGCAACCGACGGTAAGTTTGTTCCGGTGTTAATGGCGACCGCTAAGTGCTGATATTGCTCGACGGAAATTAAGCCCGCATTAGCGGCTTTCAATGCTTCCGTAATATACACGGTGCCGACAAACACGTTATCTGATACCGCAGAGAGCAACCCGTTAAACAGATAGAATAGGGACAGCTGCGATGATTCAGAGGATTGCAGTACATACTGAATGAATGGCGTAAATAGCTGTTGGTCAATGATCACGGCGACAACGCTGAAAAAGACCGTCAGTAGGGCAGTAAACGGCAGGGCTTCTTCAAAGGCTTTACCGAGCGCATGTTCTTCAGTGATCCCACAGAATGTCGTGGCAAGAATGATCACGGATAGACCAATCAGACCCACTTCAGCGAGGTGAAGTGCCAGCGCGACAATTAACCAAATTCCGATAAGACCTTGAACAATCAGCTGTGCTTGCTCTTTCTTACTGCGCTTAGCACTCATTTTTTTGTCGTGTTCGGTTAACACTTGGCGCACGGTATCAGGTAACTCAGCCCCGTAGCCAAATACTTTGAATTTCTCAACAAGGAAACAGACCACGAGCCCGCAGAGGAAAACAGGGATGGTCACTGGTGCCATACGCAGATAAAAGGTAATAAAATCCCACTCAACATGTTTGGCGATGATCAGGTTTTGGGGTTCACCCACCATGGTCATTACACCGCCAAGGGCAGTACCAATACCCGCATGCATCATTAAACTACGTAAGAAGGCACGGAACTGTTCTAACGTCTGCTTTTTCTCCGCCGTATCAATGAAGGAATCGTTTTGTAGATCCGTATTGCTAGGCTGGCTAGAGGCATACTGATGGTAAATGGAGTAGAAGCCAATAGAAACGCTAATGACCACAGCAATGACCGTTAAAGCATCTAAGAAAGCGGATAAAAACGCACTTGCTAAGCAAAATGACAACGCTAAAATTCGTTTAGAACGGACGTTTATTAACAGCTTCGTGAAAACATACAGCAGAAGTTGCTTCATAAAGTAGATGCCAGCCACCATAAAGATCAGTAACAGAACCACTTCAAGGTTATTACTAATTTCATGAGAAATCTGCGCTGGAGAGGTCATACCAATGAGCACGGCTTCAATGGCTAATAGCCCGCCAGGTTGCAATGGGTAGCATTTTAGTGCCATCGCTAAGGTGAAAATGAATTCAATGACGAGTAACCAACCGGCGATAAATGGGTTAACAAAGTAGAAAACAATTGGGTTTATTATTAAGAACAAAATGATAGCAAGTTTGTACCAATCTGGAGAATTTCCCAAAAAATTCTTCAAGAATGCTCTTTTTAAACTAAAATCCATTATGACTTTTAATCCTCTTTAACTGGTGTTGTGTGACTGCGCGTTACATACTACTCTTATCTTTTATAGAATTTAAGCTTATTTGCTAATAGATAATCCATTAATTATATGGGGTTTTTACGATTCACCTGCGGTTTATTAGAAAGCTAACTATCTCGGATTGTGACAATCTGGTATGCTTTCGCGTAGTCCGTCTAAAAATGTTTGGAATAATAAAAATATGGTTATTAAAGCTCAAAGTCCGGCAGGTTTTGCGGAAGAGTACATTATTGAGAGTATTTGGAACAATCGTTTTCCTCCAGGATCTATCTTACCCGCGGAGCGTGAGCTATCTGAATTAATCGGCGTAACTCGTACGACATTACGTGAAGTTTTACAGCGTTTAGCCCGTGACGGCTGGTTAACCATTCAACATGGTAAGCCAACCAAGGTCAATAATTACTGGGAAACGTCAGGATTAAATATTCTGGAAACGCTGGCGAAACTCGATCACGACCGTGTGCCTCAGTTAATTGATAACTTATTGGCAGTACGTACCAATATTGCGGCTATTTTTATTCGTACTGCATTTCGTAATGATCCAGAAGCCTCATTAGAAGTGTTATCAGGTAAAGATAAAGTTGAAGACAACTCGGATGCATTTAGCGATTTAGATTACAACATTTTCCGAGGATTGGCCTTTGCGTCCGGTAACCCAATCTACGGCTTAATTATTAATGGATTGAGAGGGCTATACACACGAGTTGGGCGTTATTATTTCTCTAACCCTGAAGCTCGTCGTTTAGCGTTAAGTTTTTACCAACAGTTGAGCAATTTATGCCGTGAGCAAGCCTATGATCGTATTATGGATTGCGTCAGAAACTACGGTAAAGATAGCGGCGTAATCTGGCACAATATGCAAAGCAACATGCCATCTGATCTTGCAAATAATATTTAATTCATCACTTCTTTTTCAATAAGAGCCAGTGCCTAGCGCTGGCTTTTTTGTTGTGGTTAATCATATTTAAAATATTAATTTAGTAAACAAGTGCAGGAGTCATCCATTGTAACGATGTTGTAGTAATCGACTTTTTTGTTTGATAGTTCTTTAACCAGCCTATCTATAAAATTATCATCTGACAAATTTATAGAGTCATCATTTATTATACAATGGAAACCCGCACGTACCGTACTTGTGGTGGATGCTAATGCATAAATTGGACATTTAGGTATGGGCATCGTGCTAAAACAGACATTGTCTCCATGGATCTCAACACGTGTTTTTCCTTCAGGGTCACAAAGCGCTGTTGCAAAACTCATGTGGGAGAATAAAAACAAAATAGCACTTATCCCCATTAATCGTCCTACAGAAAAGATCTTTCTCATCATGTCGCTACCCCCTTTAATTAACTTGTTGAATTTATATTGGATAGGAAATATCAATCACTGCAGATATTCCAGTTGAATAATCTAGAGG
>NZ_JAERJY010000144.1:0-9258 GCF_018257375.1 Providencia sp. JGM181
CTATCCTATTTTTTGCGGATTAAATTATGAATAACCATGATGATATTTTAGCTCTATTAAAAACAGCTCTAGAAAAGTCACTGAATGTAATTGTATTAAAAGAAAACATTGAGAATGAAATAATTTCTATTTTTAAACTAATAGAAAAATCAACAAATAGCATTGTTTGTATCAGCATTGAAAATCAACCTAAAGCAGATACGCTTTCACGGTTAAGCAATTCAGTCTCTAGTTATGACAAAGCTGTCATATTGAATAACAGCGAAAATGATTCCATCAAAAATACGTTATGCGCTTACACCATCAATAGGGAGTTAGGATTTCCTGTTCTAATAAAATATGATAATGAAGAATTTTCATGTAATGACATCAGTACATTAAAAATAACGCTTAAAAATATCATTACTCACCCTAAGTCATCCATGATGATTGCTAATATATTTAAAGGCCGAGATACGTGCTATTGATACACATATTCATCTAAAATTTTAAGTATGGTTCCATTTAACATCCAGAGTACACCTAGTTCCAACAGGATGAACTTGCTATCATTCTTCATTTGATGTGGACTTTAGAAGGAGCTCGTTGTGTCTGACAATGACGTTTTTACACAGTTAACCCAATTACTAAATAGCCAAAATGCAAAATATCGTGTGATGGAACACCCAACGGCGGGAAAATCTGAAGAAGTTGCAAAAATCCGCGGAACGCAGCTAGGTCAAGGCGCTAAAGGGTTAGTCTGTCATGTGAAAGGAAATGGTATTCGCCAGCATGTTTTAGCCATCTTACCTGCTGATCAACAAGCAGATTTAAGTAAAATTGCCAAAGCCATTGGCGGTACTCGTGCCTCATTAGCTAGCCCGAAGGAAGTCGATGAACTCACCCACTGTGTCTTCGGCGCTATCCCGCCATTTAGCTTTCATCCATCACTGAAGCTTATCGCTGACCCCTACCTGTTTACCCGCTTTGATGAACTCGCGTTTAATGCGGGAAGCCTAGAGCGCTCAATTATTCTCAATACCCAAGATTACCAGCGTATCGCGTCACCCACTTTAGTCGAGTTTATTCGCACAGATGATGAATAACTCATCACACTGATTGATTAGGAGCCACCATCATCAGCTGGCTCCTAAATGATACTCAACGCGGTTTATCCAAATAATAGGCAGCAATGGTTTCAACAACAATCTGCTCATTGGGTATAACATCATAATCTGGAATAGTAGCAATGAAATTTACCGTTTGTTTTGGTTTAATTGAGCTAGTCACCCTATAGTTTGTTTCCCCAATAAACACGCCATCCTTCAGTAGTTCAAATCTAATATAGGTCTGATATAAAACAACATTTGAAACATTCGTAATGTTGCCAATTATCTCAGGATAATCCAGTTGATCATTATATTTAATTTCAATCTGACTGATATTAATCGGTGCGGGATATGCGACCGCTTTTTCCGAGGATGCATAAAGAAAAGAAGAAAAATAGCTACTAATAATGGAAACCAACAAAATAGAACGATAAGAAGCCAGTAAATGAAAAATACGACAAGTTAATTTTTTCATAGGCGTTGACTCAAATTAAAACTGCATGAGTTTGATACTGCATGAGCAAACCTAACACCTGACTGCTTAATTAACGTACTCGTATTATGATAATAAAAAAACTGCGGTAGTCACAAAATGATGGGTAATTAATCCTAAAAAGGGCTATCTCGCGATAACCCTTTAAATTGAAAAAATGAATTTTAAGCACTATAAGCCATTAATGAGTTTGGTCATACTGCTCGCTAGCCTCTTTTAAGGCCTGAAAATCCGAACTGCAAATAAACACTTTCAATGCTTCGAATTTATCTTCATGCCATTCATAGATCTTCAACGCTAATAATTGCTCTATTACATCAGGGGAAAAACGCGTATTAATGGGCTTTGCCGGGTTACCACCAACAATGGTGTAAGGCGCCACATCTTTAACCACAACACTGTTTGCCGCAATCACCGCGCCTTCGCCTATATGAACACCCGGCATGATAAATGCCCGCATCCCAATCCAAACGCCATCGCTAATAATGGTATCGCCTTTACCAATATAGGCTTCTTCAATATGCTCAAGAAAAGGATACAAACAGAACCAATCTAATCGATGGGTATGATTTCCCCCCATCAAAATAACGGCTTCAGCCCCAATACACACATAATCGCCAATATAGAGTTGGTCTACATCCCAAGCTAATTGCCAATCTCGGCTCTGTTCATCGCCTTGTAAATAACGCACCACGGACGGTTCAAAACCATCATCCCAGCAATCACTATAATAACTGTGACATCCTTTAATATGGATATTGGGGTTTTGAACAACTTCATGTAATAACTGCGTTTTCGACCAATGTTTATTTATCATGGTAAATAACCTTCAAATCAGTATTTAATTACCATAGAACGCATTCTATGGTGATGTAATTGCGTTCACACTACATCACCACTAACCGATCCTCGGCTGCTTTAACAATGGGTTATTCATCATATCGGTTACTCTATTTTTTCTATTACGGCGGCCCGTTTTATACTGGTTTTTCTTGCAACTAATCCGAAAACACATCCCGCTAGCATCACCAGCGCAAGGGACAATTTTGGCGCTATTGGTAACGCAATTGCACATAACCCTAATACAGCGCCACCCGCCATTTGCACAAATCCCACGAGGGCTGATGCCGCTCCGGCTTCATTGCCAAAAGGTTCCAATGCATAGCTGGTCGCGGTACCCATCATAAAGGCAAGCCCAGTACAGGCGCAGGCTACTGGCAGCATATACACTAACCAATAGGTTTGTGTTTCAGGTGAAAGCACCATCAAACCGAATAATAAACCGATGCAGCCGAGTGCCATCATGACACTACCAATAGATAAACACGCTGGACGCCCCATTTTTCGAATGCAGTAGTTCGCGATATAACTCGCCAGCATGATCCAGAAACCATTAACACCAAAGACAATTGAAAATTCGAGAGGCGATAACTTAGCATCCCCCATTAATACGCTAGGAGCTAGAGAGACATACGTCAGCGCCATGCCCATTGCGCCGGCATTGACTAACGCGAAAATCAAAAAATGCTCGCTGGTTAAAATTCGAAAATAGCTCTTAAATTGAAGCTTTTTAACCTGCTGTAAGCTGGCTGGGCGTGTTTCTGGTAGGAAAAATAGAATCAGCAAGAAAATTGCCACAGCGTAAATCGCCAAGAACCAAAATGGCGCTCGCCATCCCCACGCTTCCGCCAGCAGTCCCCCTAATAAGGGCGCCAAGGCAGGCACAATATTGAGTGTTCCGTTTAAAAAACCAAATGCTCGTGCGGCTTCAGTCCCATTCATACGGTCGCGGACACAGCTAAATGCCACCACGGAGGTGCAGCATACAGCCACTCCTTGTAACAGCCGGGAAGCAATAAATAACCCTGCCGTCGTTGAAAATGCGGCGACAATGGAGCCAGCCAAATAAATCGCTAACCCAATGATAGCGATAGGCTTGCGACCAAATCTATCGACTAGGGGTCCTGAAATTAGCTGTCCAATCCCTAAGACTAAAATAAATAATCCAATGGTCGATTGGATTATTGACTCGCTACTCCCTAAATCTTTAGCGATAGCAGGAATAGTCGGTAAATACAGGTCTATCCCAAGAGGCCCTAATAGGACTAAAAGTAATAATAAAGCGAGAAATTTATGCATATGACCGATTCTGAACAGGTGAGTTATCGATAGCGATTTTGAAAATGGCTATCGATAATATCAGAATTTCTGTATAGATATCGAATCTTATCGATACTTGGTAATGGCGTGGACGACTTCAGTGCCTCTTATTGGCTGTAAATCATCATTATCAATCAACACACGAATATCTCTTGGTAATAACCTTTCGTTCAATAAACGATTCACGGTACGCTGGTTATCGATCCGATAAATGGTATATCGAATTAATTGGGTAGAGCCTAAATTGTCAAAATAATAATATTCATTCCCTTTTTTCCATACCTGACCAAATCTGTGATGATCTAAATCCCCCACCTTTTCCCAAGGTGCGCTATTCGTCTCATTGAAATGATAAATTTTTGTACTCCGTGAAATTAACCCCGGATTTTTATTGGTTCCCCAAATCTCAGAATCCTGTAGATAATAAGTTTGGTTATTATGAGTGAATACTAAGGGAGCTATTTCCTTTAATTCACCGTCAATAAATGGATTCGCCCCTGCTCGAACAATAATTTCTTTTTCTCTATGATAGAAAAATACGCCATCTTTCGATAAAAATAATGCTTGATTCACATGCTGACCATTACGGCTTATTAGCTGATAAGGAGCGTGCTGCTCAGGAAATACAATATCATTCATCGTAACATTGCCTGATTGCGGATCAATCAAATACCCCTCTTGAAATAAGCCATCCAATATCAAGCTGTATAAACCAGAATGGCTCTTTATTGGCAATTTATATTGGTCATAATAGACGTTCAGATTATCACGATAAAAATGAAGGCTATCTCGTACAGAATTATCATCTTGTAGCGTACCAATATCCTGTAGGCTCGCAGGGTCAGCATCTGGCATATATTCGCCTTGATAAAAAACGCGCTGCCCATCTGTTGCCAAATAACGTGACAATAATGATTGATATGGCGTCGATGATGCAGGAAGTGGTTTCATCGGGTAAATATAGGTTTGCGGTTTATCCCCTAAATCCCAGCCATATAACCAAGACTGAAATAATTCATCCATTGTTGAAAGCTCATAATTCCTTACTGAGCCCATTGAACAATATATGGTCTGATTTCCATCGGTAAAATAGTTATTTCCCAGCGATTTTGCACTGTTCGGATTAAATGCAGGGATTTCCAAGTTTCCACAATAAGCATGGTTTTTATCTATCGCAAACTGGCCCTCATAATAAGTGCCTTCCGGTAATAATTTAAAACTCGCAGGATCGGCATCCTTCATCAGATAAAAGCCATTGCTCGGCACACTCGCATAAACTTTATCATTATAAATAACGTAAATACTGTAACCGACTTTTTCGCCCTTACTGTCGACTTCATGATACGGCTCGTCATTCATCGATAATATCATTCCTGATATAAGCGCTATCGAGACGAGAAGAGTGACGCCAACTACCATTAAACTTATCGTTTTGGATTTCATGCTGTGAAATACCTATTCTGTTTTTTTAATCTATTTTTGTCTGGGTATTCAACGGGAAAAGCGTGAGGAAAGAAATACTCGAAGTCTGAAAGTGTCTAAAAAGTTAAAAATAAAAAAGGCGCTCGATTGAGCACCTTTTTTCACTTACGGAAGATAACCTTGCGGTTTATTCTTACTCCATCCACTCAGTGTGGAAAACGCCTTCTTTATCAGTACGTTTATAAGTATGAGCACCAAAGTAGTCACGCTGCGCTTGGATTAAGTTCGCTGGCAGTACCGCTGAGCGGTAGCTATCGTAGTAAGAGATAGCCGCTGAGAATGTTGGTGTTGGGATACCGTTTTGAACGCCGTAGCAGACAACATCACGCAGAGCTTGTTGGTACTCATCTGCGATTTGCTTGAAGTAAGGTGCTAACAGCAAGTTTGCGATCTGCGCATTGTCATTGTATGCATCAGTGATTTTTTGCAGGAACTGTGCACGGATGATACAGCCAGCACGGAAGATTTTCGCGATTTCGCCGTAGTTCAGATCCCAGTTGTACTCATCTGACGCTGCTTTCAATTGCTGGAAGCCTTGAGCGTAAGAAACGATTTTACCTAAGTAAAGTGCGCGGCGTACTTTCTCGATAAAGACTTTTTTATCGCCTTCAACCGTTTTCAGTACCGGACCGGTTAAAACTTTAGATGCTGCAACACGTTGGTCTTTCAGGAAAGAGATATAACGCGCAAAGACAGATTCAGTGATCAAAGTCAGTGGGATGCCAAGATCTAAAGCACTTTGGCTAGTCCATTTACCGGTACCTTTGTTAGCTGCTTCATCTAAAATCACATCAACCAGATATTTACCTTCTTCATCTTTTTTCTTGAAGATATCCGCTGTAATTTCAATCAGGTAGCTGCTCAGTTCGCCTTGGTTCCACTCAGAGAACGTTTCCGCCAGCTCTTCATTGCTCAGGTTCAGAGAACCTTTTAATAAAGAGTAAGCTTCTGCGATTAACTGCATGTCACCGTATTCGATACCGTTGTGAACCATTTTCACATAATGACCGGCTCCGTCTGGACCAATGTAAGTCACACACGGTTCGCCTTCCGCTTTCGCTGCAATCTCTTTTAAGATTGGGGCAACTAATTCGTAAGCTTCTTTTTGTCCACCAGGCATGATGGAAGGGCCTTTCAGTGCGCCTTCTTCACCACCGGAAACACCTGTACCGATGAAGTTGAATCCTTGTTCTGACAATTCGCGATTACGACGGATAGTGTCTTTGTACAGCGTGTTACCACCATCGATTAAAATGTCGCCTTTGTCTAAATGTGGCGTTAATGCAGCAATAGTTTTGTCTGTTGCTTCACCCGCTTTAACCATCAACAGGATGCGGCGTGGTTTTTCCAGAGAGTCGACAAACTCTTCAATCGTGTAGTTGGGAACTAATTTTTTCCCTGGATTTTCGGCAATGACTTCATCAGTTTTATCTTTTGAACGGTTAAAAATAGAGACTGAATAACCGCGACTTTCGATGTTCAGGGCTAAGTTGCGACCCATGACTGCCATTCCGACAACACCAATCTGCTGCTTTGACATGAAAAACTCCTGTCTGATTAGGACCAAGTCAGCCTCGATTGTGCTGACATTCTGTTAACGGGATCACATGTTAACTCAGGATGATGCTCCATGGTAGTTATTGATGCAATCGATAAACTAATCGAATCATTTTTTGCCAAATATCACGCTACTTGAATGAATTTTTATTGATATTTAAGTCAACAAACCTCATTATTCACCAGTCGGTATAAGCCGTCATATCAGAAGGTAAAACAAACTGTATGGAATGGATCGCAGATCCTTCGATTTGGGCGGGTTTAGCTACCCTAATCGTTCTTGAAATCGTTCTTGGTATTGATAACCTCGTTTTTATCGCCATTCTGGCCGATAAACTCCCAGCTAAACTGCGTGATAGAGCTCGTATCACAGGGTTAACGTGTGCCCTGGTAATGCGTATCATCCTGTTATTCAGCCTTTCATGGTTGATCACGCTGACCCAACCTATTCTAACTCTATTTGAGCATCCATTTAGCGCCAGAGACCTGATAATGCTTATCGGGGGGATATTCCTCTTGTTTAAAGCCACCATGGAGCTAAACGAGCGGTTAGAAGGAAAGGACGAACATACCAATAACCAACGTAAAACCTCCAATTTCTGGGCGGTTGTCGCGCAAATTATCGTATTGGATGCGGTGTTCTCATTGGACTCCGTGATCACTGCGGTCGGTATGGTTGACCATATCGGCGTTATGGTTGCAGCGGTGACTATCGCCATGATGTTAATGATCTGGGCAAGTAAACCACTGACCAGCTTCGTTAATGCGCACCCAACCATCGTCATTTTGTGCTTAAGCTTCTTACTGATGATTGGTTTCAGCCTTGTGGCTGAAGGTTTTGGTTACGCCATTCCAAAAGGTTATCTGTATGCAGCGATTGGTTTCTCTATCATGATAGAGATGCTCAACCAGTTTGCGCAGTTTAACCGCCGTAAATTCTTAAAAGGTAGCCGTCCTCTGCGTGAACGTACCGCAGAAGCTGTCTTACGTATTTTAAGTGGTAAAACTGAACGTGGTGAATTAGACGCAAGAACCTCTGATTTAATCTCCGATAATCAATCTGTGTTTGACCCACAAGAGCGCTTAATGATTGCTCGTGTATTGGGTATGGCGCAACGTAACGTCGAAAGTATTATGACGTCCCGCCACGACGTCGATTATTTGGATATTAACAAATCGTCTGCAGAACTGATTGAACTGATGGAAAAAAATCCACACTCACGTTTTGTTGTTGTCGATGAAAGTATCGGTGATGACCCGATTGGCGTGGTTTATGTGCTGGATTTAGTCAAACAGCAACTTAGTGGTGAACAACTGAATTTACGTGCACTGGTTACTCAGCCGCTTATTTTCCCTGAAGGTTTATCACTGTTAAAAGCGTTAGAACAGTTCCGTAAAGCACATACCCACTTTGCATTTGTGGTCGATGAGTTCGGCTCAGTCGAAGGTATCGTGACATTAACCGACGTGATGGAAACTATCGCAGGTAATTTACCCGTTGGCGATGAAGAAAATGACTCCCGCCATGACATTCAAAAATTGGACGATGGTACATGGATTGCCAATGGCTTTATGCCACTGGAAGATTTAATTATGTATATCCCAATGGAGCTGGATGATAAGCGCGAGTATGAAACCATCGCGGGTCTTTTAATGGAGCATTTACAACGCGTTCCAGAAGTGGGTGAGCAAGTCGAAATCAATGGCTGTATTTTCCAGCCCCTTGAGGTGAATAGCCATCGCGTGAATAAAGTTTTGATTACACCACCAGCACCAGTAGGTGATGGCTACGATTATGTGGATGACTAATCTTAGTTAATGCAATGTGTGATTAAGACAAGTCACGATTAATACAATCTAAATACCGGCTTTTATCTTAATATTGAGCCGGTATTTTTTTGTCGAAAGAATTGCTGCCGTATAACCATTAATAAAAGTAGTGGCGTTTTTTTAAAGAGAAAATTATTTGCGTGTTGAATAATTCAAATCGTTTAATAACCAATCTTTAATGAGGCTCTACCTATGACTATAATTAATAACACCCAACCAGTTCAACTGCGCCGTGTAAGCACAACGAATTTGGCTGGAAATACAATGACATTTCCGCAGTTAGCAACGAATGTGAAAAATGATTCAATCCAGCACCCTCAAAAGGGGGAAAGTAAAAAAACTGTTCATTTAAAAGAAATTAAAAATCTGAAAAAGGATATTTCAACGGCATTAACACAAATTAAATCTAGCATTGACCGCATGATGGATAGCCGTACGCCATCATGGAAAAAAGACCCTGCAAGCATCAAAAATCAGCTAACAAAACTTACAAGTTCAATCCAAACATATCAAGACAAATTAGATAGCACTTCATATAAGCATCATCATTCAAAACAAGAAACACTCACAAAACTAAATGCTGCAATTTCAGAAAATAAAAACAAAATTAATACCATTGAAAATGAAATATCGCGCAAGAATGTATCT
>NZ_JAERJY010000145.1:0-9080 GCF_018257375.1 Providencia sp. JGM181
TTTTTAAGCTCATATAACCTTATTTCGGATCATTAGATAATGAGTTCCACCTTTCACCGAAAACAGAAATTTAACAAACATTCCACTTAAGATAATTGATATGGATCATTTTTTGATAAATACTTTAATTTCATTATGAAATTAATCGATTTTATCGAAGTGTTGAGTAGGTTAATCCATAGGTATTATGAATAATATATTGGTGAGATAAATCAGCATGATATAAATAATTGAGGGAAACTAATGAGTTTATCAGCTTCATCCTTGAAACTGATTCTATTGGAGATGTTATTTTGCTCTTTTCGCTAAAAGCACAAATAACATGGAGAGAGCCACACAACCTACCATCGAGCCTACCATCGGCCATGCATTTTTAGCAGGAATCATTGATAACAAAGTCCCCACCAATGCACCAATAGAAAAACGAATTGTGCCGGCAAGTGAAGACACTGTTCCTGCAATATGAGGATAATTATCGAGGATCACTGCCATCGAGTTTGAGGTGATCATGGCAATCCCACTCACATAAATCGCGACGCCGATCACTAATGTCCAGAAATCCATACCCAATGCTGTCGTCGTTAATAACCATATTCCCATAACGAACTGAACAATAATCCCGAAATACAACATTCGCTCAGCGCCAAATTGCCTTACAAATTTGCCGTTAATCGTCGTCATAATAAATAAGAAGACAATATTGATGCCAAAGTAATAGCCAAAATGTTGAGGCGATACTCCGTTAAGGTCGATATAGACAAATGACCCCGCATTCAAGAAAGAAAACATACCGGAAAACGAAAATGAGCTGGCCAAAATATAGAACAACACTTGGCGGGCTCTGAATAACGTCGCAAATTGGCGTAATGTGGTTCCGATATGGAATTTTTGTCGCCTTTCAACGGGTAGTGTTTCTCGGATAAATAAACTGACTAGCACCACAGCGATAACAGCCGCAATTGCAATACTCCAGAAAATGGCATGCCATGAGAACCAGCGCATCATTTCGCCGCCCATGATAGGTGCCATCAACGGTGCAATTGTCATCACCAATACGACGAAAGACATGCTTCTGGAGAATTCATCTTTAGTAAACATGTCGCGCATTAATGCGTTGATCACGACGCTGGCTGCGGCTGCCGCAAATCCATGAAGGAAACGCAACCAGATAAATGTATCGATCGATTCCGCAACTGCACAAGCCGCCGAGGCTAATGCAAAGACAATCACCCCACCTAAAATTACGGGTTTACGTCCTAGACTGTCCGCCATCGGACCATAAAAAAGCTGACCAATTGCAAAACCAAAAATGTAGCTGTTTAGGGTCATCTGAATGCGCCCTTCATCTACATTAAAGTAACCTGTCATTGCAGGGAAACTCGGTAAATACATATCAATCGCTAATGGCATTAGCATTGATAGCAAACCTAAAATTAAAATCAGCCCCAAATAGGATGAACGCTGTTGTTGCACTTATTAACTCCTGCTATGACATCATTAACGGGGAACCGTAATACTCTCAATCTCTGCTTCCGTCAGTGGGCGATATTCCCCTGGCTCTAGCTGCTCATCTAAACGAATTTCCCCGACTCGCTCACGATGCAAACCACACACATGATTTCCGACGGCCGCAAACATCCGCTTAACTTGATGATAGCGCCCTTCACTGATTGTCAGCCGGACGTCACGTGGAGAAATAATCTCCAATTGAGCAGGTTTCGTGAGTGATTTCTCACCATTTAACATGACGCCTTGTTCAAATTGAATAGCGACATCGTCGGTAATATCTTCACTCAGTTGAACTCGGTAGGTTTTCTCACAATGATGTTTTGGCGAGGTAATGCGGTGAGACCATTGCCCGTCATCCGTTAATAACACTAACCCTGTCGTATCAATATCCAAGCGACCTGCTGCATGCAGTTTTTGGGCGACGGGCTCATCAATAAAATAGAGAATTGTTGGGTGCGTTGGGTCATCAGTAGAGCAAACATAGCCTTCAGGCTTATTGAGCATAAAATAGCGAGGTCCTGTGACTTGCACTAACACATTGCCATCATAGGCAACTTCATTATCAAGACCCACCTGCATTGAACCTGATTTTACAACTTCATCGTCAACCATGACATTACCGGCACGTAGCTCACGCGCCACCAAACTCCGGCTTATCCCAAGTTGCTGGGACAAAAATTTATCCAGTCGCATAGATTCTCTTAACTTGATGGAATGTCAGCGAGAGGTACAATAGCACCGCGCTGTCATAAGATAGAAAGATGGATTGCTGTGATTACTATCACATAATTTATTATACCAATAACCTGTTACAAGTGATAGCGCAGCAAAGGGAACGTTTAAATTTAGACCTAGCCACGGATTTAACTTAAATTTAACATTAATAATCTGACTTTTTTGAAAAAACTAACTCATATGCCTACAGCTTCATCCCGTTTTACTTTACGCCCTTACCAACAAGAAGCCGTTGACGCGACGATCCAGCACTTCCGACGTCATACTACTCCAGCGGTAATTGTGCTCCCGACAGGGGCAGGAAAAAGCTTAGTGATCGCAGAATTAGCGAGGCTGGCTCGTGGGCGCGTATTAGTTTTAGCGCATGTCAAAGAGTTAGTTGAGCAAAACCACGCCAAATATCTGACTTATGGTCTAGAGGCAGATATCTTCGCAGCAGGTCTCAATCGCAAGGAATCCCACAGTAAAGTGGTCTTTGGGAGCGTACAATCGGTAGCGCGTAACCTTGAACACTTTGACGACAAATTCTCCTTGGTGATCATCGATGAATGTCATCGCATCAGCTTAAACGAAGAAAGTCAGTATCAACAAATTATCCTAAGCTTACAAAAGCATAACTCTGCACTACGCATTTTGGGCTTGACCGCGACGCCCTATCGCCTTGGCCATGGGTGGATTTACCAATACCACTACCACGGAATGGTTAAAGGTGATGAACACTGTTTTTTCCGTGATTGTATCTATGAATTACCGCTGCATTACATGATCAAAAACCAATTTTTGGTTCCCCCTGAACGCTTAGATATGCCAGTGCTACAATATGATTTTAGTCAGGTATCGGTTAACCAATCAGGAATTTTTAGTGAGCAAGAACTCAATTTATCCCTCAAAAAACAGCAGCGCATTACACCAAAAATTGTGGCGCAGATTATTGAGTATGCAACGCCATTACAAGGTTGCATGATTTTTGCCGCTACGGTTGAACATGCTAAAGAGATCCTCAGTTATTTACCTCAAGATACTGCGGCATTAGTCACCGCGGATACACCATCCCTCGAGCGCCAAAGCATCATTCAGCAATTTAAAAACAAGCAATTACATTATCTTGTCAACGTTTCAGTACTGACCACTGGTTTTGATGCGCCACACGTAGACGTAATTGCCATCTTACGCCCGACAGAGTCTGTCAGCTTATATCAGCAAATCGTTGGACGTGGCTTACGTTTGAGTGAAGGAAAAAAACAGTGCCTAATTCTGGACTATGCCGGAAATCCTCACGACCTCTTTCGCCCCGAAGTGGGTAGCAGCAAACCCAACTCCACCAGTGTTCCAGTCCAAGTTTTCTGTCCACTGTGTCAGTTTGCCAATGTTTTTTGGGGGAAATGCACCGCTGATGGTCAAATTGTCGAGCACTACGGGCGTCGCTGCCAAGGGTGGGAAGAAGATGAGCATGGACGAAAACAACAATGTGAGTTCCGCTTTCGATTTAAGCAATGCCCCCATTGTGGCGCTGAAAATGACATTGCCGCACGACGTTGCCATAAATGCCAAGAAGTGCTTACTGACCCCGATGATATGCTTAAAGCCGCATTACGACTCAAAGATGCGCTAATCTTACGCTGCGGGGGAATGGAACTCACGTCAGGCTCGGATGCAAAAGGCGAATGGCTTAAAATTGCCTACTATGATGAAGATGGTACGTCGGTGTCTGAGCGCTTTCGACTCACCACTCCAGCTCAAAAACGCGCATTTGAATTCCGATTCTTGCGAGAACATCATCGAGCCCCAGGTGTTCCTTTCCATTGGAATAATGCAAACGACATTATTTCACAACAAGCTTTATTACGTTACCCACAATTTATTGTTGCGCGAAAAAAAGAAAACTACTGGGAGATTAGAGAGAAAATCTTTGATTATCAGGGGCGTTTCCGTCTTGCTGCATCGTTAAGATAAGCAGAAAAGACGCGATTAATGATGAATAAATCATGCCAAGTCAGAAAGATAATGATCTTAATGATTGCCCGCTGACCGTTTTTTCGTTAAAATGCCGCCCGCCTTTGTATGTCTCGCTTAGCGAAATGATGTTACAGGGCCAAATCTCGAACCTGCTGCTGGGTCGCCTGTAGCAGGATTTTTATTTTTTCTTTTATAGAGAAATTGTAATGTTAACTATCAATGCAATTGAACGTAAAGAGCAGGGTAAGGGTGCGAGCCGCCGCCTGCGCAGAGCTAACCAACTGCCAGCTATCGTTTACGGTGGCAACCAAGAAGCTATCTCTGTTACTCTGAACCACGATGAAATCATTAACCAAGAAAGCAAAGCAGAATTTTACGAAGTTCTGACTCTGGTTATCGATGGTAAAGAAACTAAAGTAAAAGTTCAGGCTGTTCAACGTCACCCATTTAAGCCAAAAGTGACGCACATTGACTTCCTGCGCGCTTAATTAAGCCCATAGCCGAGCTTTAAAGTTTTTTCGGGACGCCGAGTAAATAACGCCGCAATTGCGGCGTTATTTATTTCAAACATACGATTTCTAACATAAAAATTTCGATAGTGAATCCATCATTCACTATTTATTACCGCGACGTTGCAACTGGTCACGCAGATTCGGCGGTGTACCACGGATAGTCAATGTGTCCGTCACGGGATCCCAGAAAATACGTTCTCCCATTAACATCGCGTCAAAGCTAATCGTAATACCCCCACCACTGCCTGAAAATTTCGTTAATTGCTTCAACGTACCGCGATCAGCAGGAAAACTCTCTTCCAGTTGATAATCATTTTGGCGAGTAAAATCTTCAAAGCTTTGCTCTTCCACCATTGGTAACTCTTTTGAGAGTTCCTTCAGCTCAATCTCTTCGCCTGATTGCAGTTGCTCACTGCAATAGCTGTGAACTTGCTGGCGATAGGCTTGGCGAGTGTTTTTATCCATTTGCGCATTATCACAAAAATCATCCAATGCTTGGACTAACCCTTTATTCTGTACCTTCGCATTCAAACCTTCAGACGCAGCTAAAAAGTCCATAAAGAAATCAGATACTTTACGCCCCACTCGCCCTTTAAGGAAAGTCAGATAACGCTTCGATTCAGGATTGGTTTCCCATTCAGTCAAATCAATACGCGCCACAATATCCGCATGGGGAATATCTAAGTAGTGAGTCGTCCCCAAATCGAGGGATTCCGTCACAAACATGCTGTCGCAACTATTCAGAACAGCGATAAGGAGATATTCCACTGCCAAGTAACGATATTGGCAGAAGAGAACGATTCCGCCTTCAGCAAACGGGTATTTTGCCAGCTCATCTTTTAAACGTACGGTCATTGCGCGGCTAAAGCCTAAAAACTCTTCTTCACCCTTACGCAGTAACGTTAACGCTTCAGCCAGTTCACTCTCTTCATTGAACTCACCAAACGCCTTACTTTTTGCACTGTATACACGATGTAATTCTGCCATCATGTCTTGCACAACATTGTCTGTCGTCAATAACGAATCACGCAACATGACTTCTAAGGTCTGCTCATCTCGTTTAATCAACTGGTGTAACGCTATCTGGGTAATTTCCAGACTCATTGTTGGCTCCTTTCGCTAGCAGAAATAATGTCGCGTATTCAAACACTGTTAGTATTTGTCTGCAACTGAAACCGTTAACCGCCATTTTTTTATTACTTTTGTGGCGAACTATTATCCACTTCGGTGATCTAAATAAACATTATTATCAATTAAACGAAAATTTGTTTAAAGAAAGAAGAAAAGTCACCCACAATGGGCTATCATATGGAGCTTTCATTAATTTAGGATGCCATAATTTATGCCACAATCATCTCGCTATAGTGATGAAAAAGTTGAAGGTTTACTGTCTGACCTTGTTAGTGTGTTAGAAAAAAACCATACTCCCGTTGATCTATCATTAATGGTACTCGGTAACATGGTTACCAATCTGCTGAATACGTCTGTCGCCCCTGCTCAGCGTAAAATGATTGCAGAGTCCTTTGCCAATGCATTACTTTCTTCTGTACAAGAAGATAAATCACACTAATTTGGTTGATAAATAAACAGCATGGTCACCCATCAGCGCTACCGTGATAAAGTCTCCAACATGATTGGTTGGGGGCATTGGTTTGCACTTTTTAATATACTACTTTGCCTTTTGCTAAGTAGCAGCTATCTGTTTATTTTTGACTGGCCAGATACCTTCGCTGGTCGCGCTTATGCCTTCGTCAGTTGGTTGGGTCATTTCAGTTTTGTGGTGTTCGCCACTTACTTGCTAATCATCTTTCCGCTGACCTTTATCGTTATGTCCCAACGATTGTTGAGGGTTATCTGTGTGGCGCTAGCCACCGCGGGACTTACCTTATTACTCTTTGATATTCGCGTCTTTAGCCAATTTGGTCTTCACCTTACCCCGCAGGTATGGGATTTAGTCATTAACCCTGCCAAGGGTGAAATGGCGCGCGAATGGCAATTGATGTTCATCAGCATCCCCATTATTTTTCTGGTTGAGATGCTATTTGCGACCTGGAGCTGGCAAAAACTACGCAGCTTAAGCCGACAAACATTTGGGCGCCCGCTGGCAGGTCTATTCATCGCAACATTTGTGATGTCACATTTAATGTATGCGTGGGCGGATGCCAATTTTTATCGCCCAATCACGATGCAACGCTATAATTACCCGCTGTCTCAACCAATGACAGCGCGTAAGCTACTTGATAAATATGGTCTACTCGACCTAACTGCACATCAAAATCGTGTATTCCAGCAAGGTAGCCCAACTGCACTGAAACTTCAGTATCCATTGAAGCCGCTTAGCTACCAAGACCAAGGTACGGGTTACAATTTACTGTTATTGGTTGTTGATGATTTAGGTAATGTTTCTCAGCAAAACCAAATGAACTCATTGAAAGAGTTTAAAAATATCAGCTCCCAATTTACCAATCACTATACTTCTGGGTTACGCAATGACACCGCCCTATTTGGGCTGTTCTACGGTATCTCATCAAGTTATATTGATAACATTCTCAATGGTCGCCACCCTTCTGTACTGATTGAAGCTTTACAGCATCAAGGCTATCAGTTTGGTTTATTCTCCACTGATGGATTTAGCTCACCATTATTCCGACAAGCGATTTTGTCTGACTACTCCTTGCCGACAAAAGCAGCGGACAATGACAAACAAACTATTGCACAGTGGAATTTATGGCTAGATAACGTGAAGCATGGCTCTCCTTGGTTCTCCTTCTTAAATATCAAGGGAGCGCCGGGAAGTAATCAAACGGATAGCCAAATCAGTCAAGTCATTGAGACGTTGAAGAGCCAGAACAAGCTGAATAATACCATTGTGGTGATCACGGCAAACTACAACAGTAACGGTTCGCAAGATACTGACTGGGTGAATAAAAAACACTTTAACCGCGACAGTATGCAAGTTCCGTTATTTATCTACTGGCCTAATACTCCAGCGCAACAAATTGATAAGCTAACTAGTCATCAAGATGTAATGACCACCCTCATGCAGCGGGTGTTACATGTCAATAACCCATCTGATGATTACAGCCAAGGTGAAGATCTCTTCAGTGCGCAGCGCACTTATCCGTGGGTGATCACCGGCGATAAAAGCGATGTCGTCATTACCACCAACAGCGCTACCATGTATATGGATCATAATGGGCAATTTAATATCTATGACCCACAAGGTAACGAGCAAACTGACGACAAACCAGACCTTGCTGAGCTACTGAAAATCTTTACTGAACTTAAACGCTTCAATGAAAATTAGCGCTTAAATTTCAATCAGTCATATGAGTTTGCTCTTGATTTCGTCAATGTTTTGGGTAGTATATTTTTACCTAAAGCCCTTGTTGTAAAGGCATGCATTCATTAATCGGCACGTAGCGCAGCTTGGTAGCGCACGGTCATGGGGTGTCCGGGGTCGGAGGTTCAAATCCTCTCGTGCCGACCAAATTCTCACTCAAGCCAGCCTTTTCGGTTGGCTTTTTGTTATTCAATGTTTCCCTTTCTTTAACCATTATCTGATAGCCAAATTGCATTGCTATCGGAATAATAGCCACTATTCTTTTAACCTTTTATTGAGTTATACAGCATGTCGCTATCCGTCACAGTTGCATTATCACGCCAAGAGTTTATCGCCTTTAGCCGCTACTGCCATAAAAATAACTACTTTTTACCCAAAACCCGCAGCTTACTCACTTATACTCTGCTCTATTTGGCTTTCTTTGCCATCATGGGAGGGGTATTCACCTTACTCCAACATTTTGATATCGAGCTTAATATGGGGCAATTCATTGTCTCTGTTCTGATGGCGATATTACTTTATGCCATCTTTGCAATACGTTTGTTTAAAACATTGAACAAAGCGATTCCTGATGCGGATAGCTCGACTTTCTGCACAAAAACATTCACGGCAGATGAGAATGGATTACACATTGAGAGTGCTTATGGTTTATGGCACTACAATTGGAATTCAATGGGTTTTATAAAACAAAATGGAGACACACATTATCTATTTATTGATAGAACTAGCGCCTTTATTTTCCCAAAACGAGCGTTTGATTCACACGAAAACTATCTAAAGTTTGTGCAATACCTCACTCAACAAAATTATTTTTTAAATAATCCAGAATAAATCTTAGTAAACTAAATTAATTTAGCATAATCATCCGTTATGCTTTATTTTAAATTTTGCGAAGCATTTATATTCACTACACATTTTTTTACACTTTATTTTTAGCTTTAATTAACGATTTATATTAAAAATTAGAAATAACTCCACGAATAGTATTTCGTCTATATTATCGTCCGATATCACTCTCTTTATGT
>NZ_JAERJY010000146.1:0-8976 GCF_018257375.1 Providencia sp. JGM181
GCTTTAAGCGTGTTATTTTTGAATAATCATTTGAATATAGACAGTTATATATTATAAATCTCTTTTTTATGTATTTAATTATATAACGAATAGGTGAAATAAACCGCGAATGAAGCGGCATAAACACATTGAGGATGTTGATTATCAATGTATTTATTGATGTAAGACAATCTCTCGAATTCCCCGATTGATATTATTAACTCAATCAAAAACTCTAATTACCTCTAATTATGTGGCTGGCGGTTTTATCGCTAATGGCACACAAACTGCATTTTTTAATTCCATTATTTTAACGAAAAAATTTTAGCGAAAAAACTTCTTATTATTTTAAGCAATTGCAATTTAAGTGAGCGAGTTATATATGGCCAATATAAAAGAGAAAGCTGCTATTTTTGCTCCTCTTAGCCGTCGCGGCTTTGTGAAAGCGGGCGCCGTGACAGGTTTAGCCGCCGCAGCGGGAGGATTTTCTCTTCCGTTTAGCGCTTCAGCGGAAACAGAGCAAAAAACATCGACACCATCAGGGAATGAAAAAGTTGTTTGGAGTGCATGTACAGTTAACTGCGGAAGCCGTTGCCCATTGCGCATGCATGTCGTAGATGGCGAGATCAAATACGTCGAAACCGATAATACGGGTAATGACGTGTATGAAGAGCTGCATCAAGTCCGTGCATGTTTACGTGGCCGCTCTATGCGCCGCCGTGTCTATAACCCTGACCGTCTGCGCTACCCAATGATGCGTGTAGGCAAACGCGGTGAAGGTAAATTTAAGCGAATCAGTTGGGAAGAAGCTTTCGACGCTATTGCCGATAACATGAAGCGTTTAATTAAAGATTATGGTAATGAGTCCATTTACCTGAACTACGGTACAGGTACTCTTGGCGGTACCATGACAAAATCATGGCCACCGGGCGCAACTTTGATTGCTCGTCTCATGAACTGCTGTGGTGGTTATTTAAATCATTATGGCGACTACAGTACCGCACAAATTGCGGCAGGTCTGAATTATACCTTTGGTGGCTGGGCAGACGGTAATAGCCCTTCAGACATCGAAAACTCTAAATTAGTGGTGATGTTTGGTAACAACCCTGGCGAAACGCGTATGAGCGGCGGCGGGGTGACTTACTATGTTGAACAAGCACGCGAAAAATCTAACGCGAAAATGATCATCATCGATCCTCGCTACACCGATACGGGTGCAGGGCGTGAAGATGAATGGATCCCAATTCGTCCGGGTACTGATGCGGCGCTCGTTAACGCCATTGCGTATGTGATGATCAAAGAAGACTTAGTGGATAAGCCATTCTTAGATAAATATTGCGTAGGCTACGATGAAACCACCATGCCAGCTGGCGCACCAAAAAATGCGCATTACAAAGCTTATATCCTGGGTGATGGTCCTGACGGTCAAGCGAAAACCCCTGAATGGGCGTCATCCATCACCGGTATTCCGGCGGCTCGCATTGTAAAATTAGCCCGTGAAATTGGTACTGCAAAACCTGCGTATATTGTGCAAGGTTGGGGTCCTCAGCGTCGTTCGAATGGTGAGCTGACGTCTCGTGCTATCTCAATGCTGGCGATTTTAACCGGTAACATCGGTATTCATGGTGGTAACACGGGGGCTCGTGAAGGCTCTTACAGCATTCCATTCGTGCGTATGCCGACCTTAACTAACCCAGTGCAAACCAGCATTTCCATGTTTATGTGGACAGACGCTATCCTGCGTGGTCCTGAAATGACGGCTACCCGTGATGGTGTCCGTGGTAAAGATAAATTGGATGTGCCAATTAAAATGGTATGGAACTACGCAGGTAACTGCTTAGTTAACCAACATTCAGAAATCAACCGTACCCACGATATCCTGCAAGACGAATCGAAGTGCGAAATGATTGTGGTGATTGATAACCACATGACCGCCTCTGCAAAATATGCCGATATCTTACTGCCAGACTGCACTGCGTCTGAGCAAATGGATTTCTGTATGGATGCTTCCGCGGGGAATATGTCCTACGTTATTTTTGCTGACCAAGCGATCAAGCCGCGTTTTGAAAGCCGCAATATCTATGAAATGACCAGCGAAATTGCCAAACGCATGGGTGTTGGTGAGCAGTTCACTGAAAATCGTACTCAAGAAGAGTGGTTACGTCATTTATACGAACAATCTCGCGCTGCATTACCTGAGTTGCCAACGTTCGAAGAGTTCCGTGAGCAAGGTATCTTCAAAAAACGTGATCCTAAAGGTCACCATGTGGCTTATCAAAGCTTCCGTGAAGACCCAGTTGCGAACCCATTGACCACGCCATCAGGCAAAATCGAGATCTATTCCGCGCAATTAGCGGAACTGCAAAATTCATGGGAGCTGGAAGAAGGGGATGTGATCCATCCACTGCCAGTCTATTCCGTTGGGTTTGAGCAGTACGGCGACCCACTAATGGAAAAATTCCCATTACAGTTGACGGGCTTCCACTATAAATCACGTACCCACTCAACCTATGGCAACGTGGATGTATTGAAAGCGGCTTGTCCTCAAGAGTTATGGATCAACCCACAAGATGCGGCGAAACGCTCCCTGAAACATGGGGATTTAGTCCGCGTATACAATGACCGAGGCGAAGTGCGTGTCAAAGTCAAAGTTACCCCGCGTATTTTACCGGGTGTGGTTGGTTTAGGAGAGGGTGCATGGTATGACCCAGATGGTAACCGTATTGACCATGCGGGCAGCATTAACGTGCTGACCACGCAGCGTCCATCGCCACTGGCGAAAGGGAACCCATCACACTCTAATCTTGTTGAAGTTGTGAAAGCTTAAGGATGCCAGATATGTCAACGCAATATGGTTTTTATATCGATTCAAGTCGTTGCACTGGCTGCAAAACCTGTGAGTTAGCCTGCAAAGACTTTAAAAATTTATCTCCAGAAGTGAATTTCCGCCGTATTTATGAATACGCGGGGGGTGATTGGACTGAGCAAGATGGCGTTTATGGGCAGAATGTTTTCGCCTATTACCTGTCTATTTCGTGTAACCACTGTGATGACCCAGCATGTGCCAAAGTGTGTCCAAGTGGTGCGATGCACAAACGCGAAGATGGGTTTGTGGTGGTGGATGAAGAAGTCTGTATTGGTTGCCGCTATTGCAGCATGGCATGCCCGTACGGTGCGCCTCAATTTGACCAAGTCAAAGGCCATATGACCAAGTGTGATGGTTGCTATGAGCGTGTTGCAGAAGGCAAAAAACCAATTTGTGTGGAATCTTGCCCATTACGTGCATTGGATATGGCACCGATTGAAGAGCTGCGCGCCAAATATGGTGATTTAGCGGAAATCGCACCGTTACCATCGGCTGAATATACTCATCCAAATATCGTTTTAAAATTGAATGCCAATAGCAAACCTGTCGGTGATACCACGGGTCATCTGGCTAACCCGGAGGAAGTTTAATATGGGCGCGGGAATTCATGAATGGCCATTGATGTTTTTCACCGTTATTGGTCAAAGTGTTGCGGGTGCATTTATTGTGATGGCAGCGGTTTTGTTAAGTGGAAAACTATCCCCTGAACTTAACCGTAAAGTGCATTACAGCATGTTTGGCTTGTGGGTGTTAATGGGGATTGGTTTCTTATTATCCACGATGCACATGGGCACACCACTGCGTGCATTTAATGCCTTCAATCGCTTAGGGGCTTCTTCACTGAGTAATGAAATTGCCAGTGGTGCAATCTTCTTTGCCTTTGGTGGCTTGTATTGGTTGTTGGCAGTGTTAAACAAAATGCCTGCTGCGCTAGGTAAACTGTGGTTAGTGGTGGTGGCTGTTCTTGCGGCTATCTTTGTGGTGGCGACTTCCCGTGTGTACCAAATCCCAACGGTACCAACGTGGAATAACAGCTATACCATGATCAACTTCGTGCTAACGGCATTCTTAGGTGGACCTATCTTAGCCGCGCTGTTATTGCGTGTCGCTGGGTTTGACCTGCAATGCATTCGTCGCCTCCCTGCATTGAGTGCGATAGCATTATTAGTGAGTGCAGCCGCTGCTATCTCTCAAGGATTTGACTTGGCAAGCATTGAAACCGCAGTACAAAAAGCAACGGATTTAGTGCCTGATTTCGGTTTCTTAATGGATATTAAAATTGTCGCCGTAGCGATGGGACTGGGCTGCTGGATCATGCCGTTAATCGCGAAACGTAATCCATCTGTCATCAACTTGGGTATCGGTACCCTGTTAGTGTTGGCGGGCGAGATTGTTGGACGCGGTGTGTTCTATGGTCTGCATATGACCGTGGGCATGGCAGTTAACTAATCATCACCTCAAAGGCTTAGCAACCTTCTGCTAAGCCTTTCTTTCCCAAGAATTGTTATCAATAATAAGCAAAACAACTAATAACACATAAACAGTGGATTACACACCATGAACGAACTCGCTTTAAATGATGTTTCTGTGACAGCTCGGATCCTTGGTGCGGCATTCTATTATTCCCCTGACCAAGTGCCGGATATTATCGAATTATTGGCATCCGGTGAGTGGGTGGCAGACTGGCATTACGGCTCTGAAGAGCAAAAACAAGGGATTGCCGCAGAGATGGCGACAATACAACGTGATGGTGAAACCCTTGATGAAGCTTATCAACGCCTCTTTATTGGCCCTTATGCGCTTCCTTCTCCACCGTGGGGTTCAGTCTGGCTAGATAAAGAAAATGTGCTGTTTGGTGAGTCTACCTTGCAACTTCGTGAGTGGATGCAAGCCCATCAAATTGATATTCATTTAACCCAAAACGAACCTGAAGACCATTTTGGTTTATTGATGATGATGGTGGCTTGGGTAGCGGAACATCAACCTGAAAATCTTTCTGAATTATTAGGGAAACATATTTTGCCGTGGGGTTTGCTGTATTTAGACAAAATGCAGGAAAAAGGTGATTCTCCATTTTATGTGGGGCTGAGTAAGCTGGCGCATTTAACGCTGGTGGCTTGGCAGGATTCGATGAATATTGAAGCGGATAAAAAGCTGATTTTTTATCGCTGATGAGTCGGTTGGCGATCTTGGGGATCGCCAATTTATCCTAAGGTTTGATCGGCTGTTTTTGTTGGCTCCAAGCACGATAAGTAAAAGCAGCGCCCACTAACACTAAGTAAATCGCTGGCTCAGGCGTTAGGGTTTTTAATGACAAAGCATAGTGGCAAAGTGCGAGTAATAGCGTTGGGTAAAGCAGCATGTGAATTCTTTTCCACCATACACCTAGGCTCATTCGTATGCGGTTGAACGAACTCACCGCCATCAAAAATAAGCATAGCCAAGCCGTGGCGCCAATCACTAAGTAGACCCGCGAGAAAACCTCCTCAAAAAAGAGTGATAAATTATTGACGCCAATCTCCAGTAATAAATAGCTACTCAAATGCAGTACAGCCCAGAAAAAACACCATAATCCCAGTAATTTTCGTGTCTGAAACAGCGTGGTAAATCGCAATAATTTAGCGATAACGGGGATCAGTGCGATAACGACGAGCAAACGCAAAGCGGCTATTCCCGTAAAATGTTGGATGTCTTTAGCGGGATCAGCGCCAAGTCGCTGAGTACCAATTAAAAAAATCAGCCATACCAAAGGGAGCAGAGCAATAAGATGAAAGCCTCCTTTGGTTAATCTCACTAATAGCCTGTTTTCTTGGGGCATTAGAAGTATCTCCGCAAGTCCATTCCCTGATATAAGCTCGCGACTTGGTCACCATATCCATTAAACAGCAAAGTAGGCTGTCGGGTTACCTGACCTAAACCCCCTGCACCAATAAAACGCTCGGTCGCTTGCGACCAACGAGGGTGATCAACTTGCGGGTTCACATTGGCAAAAAAACCATATTCACTGGGCGCGGATAGGTTCCATGTGGTATCTGGCATCTGTTCGGTTAGGCGAATTTTGACGATAGACTTAATTCCTTTAAAACCATATTTCCAAGGAACAACCAAGCGGATCGGTGCGCCATTTTGATTGGGTAATGTTTTTCCATATACTCCAGTGGCAAGTAAGGTTAGCGGATTCATGGCTTCATCTAAACGTAGCCCTTCAACATAGGGATAAGGTAAGCCACCGCCGATATAACGGCTTTTTTGTCCTGGCATTTGTTCGGGAGCATAACGAGTTTCAAAGGCGACATATTTGGCTTTGCTGGTGGGCTCCACCAATGCCAATAGTTTGGCTAACGGAAAGCCCACCCAAGGAATAACCATCGACCAAGCTTCGACGCAGCGCATGCGATAAATACGCTCCTCTAGGGGAAACTTGGCGTTGATATCATCTAAATTCAGGGTCAAAGGACGATTCACCTCACCATCAATGGTGACTGTCCATTCGTCGGTAATGAGGGTATGCGCGTTTTCAGCTGGGTCTGATTTTCCTAGCCCAAACTCATAAAAGTTATTATAGCCAGTCACTTTATCTTCTGGCGTCAAGGTTAACGATGACTGAAACTCTTCAGGCTGAATAAATGTGAGGTTTTTTCTTGGCGTCACGGGCGTTGCTGGCGCATCGTCACTTAGCCAAGAAAATAAGCCCGCATTTGCTGTCGCTGCAACGGTTAAACCTGCTGCCCCCAGACCTAAGGCTTTGAGTAGCTGCCGGCGCTTCATAAAAAAAATGGATTCATCCGTGATTTGAGAACCGGGGATTTTAGGTAACTTTTTCATTGTGCGCTCCATAGCAAAAAGAAGAATGAAATCAGTTATACCGAATGCGTGATAAAAGTGGCTGACAGTAAGATGACAAATTTGTCATCTTACTTAATTGTAGGAAATTTTAGACAGTAGGAAATGTTAGAGTAATAGTGCTGGTACCTGCGACATGTTCAAAGCTTACTGAGCCGCCATGCAGTTCAACAATCGCTTTGACAATCGCCAGCCCCAACCCAGTTCCCTCCGTGGTTCTGGCATTATCTCCGCGCCAAAAACGGGTGAAAATTTCCTCGCTATTTTGTAGGGGGTTCCCTTGGTTAGTGATACGGATTTCTCTCTGCTGGGGAAGCTCAATGATCTGGGTGACCACGCGAGTATTTGGGTGAGAGTATTTAATCGCATTAGCGATAACATTCATGAATACACGGCTCAGTAATACCGGATCAGCATCAAGCCTGAGGGTTGAAGGTTCACAATAAAGCGTAATCTGTTTCTCTTCTGCATAAGCCGAAAATAGTTCATAAACATCATTCACTAATTCTGATATTGAGAGATTTTCTCGATTTAACGTGATGTTTTTATTTTCAGCACGAGCAATAAATAACGTGCTTTGGATCATCTGTGCCAGCTTATCAAGCTCTTCAATATTGCTAATGATGACCTCTTCATATTCGCTCACATTACGGGAGCGTTGGAGTGTAATTTCATTTTGCACTCGTATGGCATTAATGGGCGTTCTTAGCTCATGGGCTAAGTCATCGGCGAACTGGGTTAGTTTAACAAAGTCATGTTTTAGCCGTTGGCGCATGGTATTCATTGATTCGCCCAGCTCTTTTAACTCTTGTGGAAGCTGATCAATATCGATCGGATCATTCAGCGCATGAACGTCTGTTTTGATCGTGATCTGGCTCAGTGATTGAATATCGGAGAGCCCTTTTTTCAGCAACCATAAACTCAGTAATCCCATCAACAGTATTGAGAGGGCAGACACCAGCACGCTTTGGGTTAAATATTGGGTTAATACTCCGCTGCGGTCGACGGAGACTTTACCGAGTACCACATGGAGCTGTCCTAATGGTGAGTTCATGGCGAAATAGACCGCGGAGATGGGAATGTTTTGTGCGGTTTGCCAATGGGTGATGGCATGGATATTTAGCTGCTCAAGGTTCACTAGCCGCAGTGGTTGGGTATCCAGAAGTTCGCTGTTAGTCGCGATGAGTATGTGCCCACTCGCATCAGAAATCTGGATCAAATCTTGGCGCATGTCCATCATGCTTTGGAAATACATCGGTAGCGTTTTGATATCGATGCCACCCGAAATTAATTTAGCGAGTTGCTCCGCGCGGTTCACGAGCAAATTATTGTCTTGTTCAGACAGCTCATTCTTCAGCGAGTGATATAAAACCCATGTCACGACGCCAGCATTAGCGACCATCAGAATGATAAACAGGGAAATAAGTTTAAAGCGTAGCGACTTTTTTTTCATTCTATTGGCCTATTTAAGCGGTATCCCATCCCTCGAATGGTTTCGATAAGCTTAACTTCAAACTCATCATCAATTTTCTTTCTCAATCGACGGATGGCGACATCGATGATATTGGTATCACTGTCAAAATCGATGCCCCAAACTTCGCTGGCAATTAAGGTTCTAGGTAAAATTTCATCGCTATGCAGCACGAAAAACAGCAACAGAGAAAATTCTTGGCGGGTTAAGATGATTTTTTTTCCTCCGCGCTCAACATCATGACGGGTCAGATCTATCTTTAAATCTGCAATCGTCATGGTTGTTGAGGTGGGTTGATTCACTTTGAGTTGGTTTTTAACGCGCGCTAATAATTCAGAAAACGAAAATGGTTTCACAAGGTAGTCATTGGCACCGAGCTCTAAGCCTTTAATGCGATCATCTACGGCATCCCGCGCGGTGAGGCAAATAACGGGAATACTTTTCGCAGTGCGTAAGATTTTTAAAATATCCCAGCCACTCATACCCGGCAGCATGATATCGAGAATAACCAATTGATAATTGTTTTCTAAAGCAAAGTAGAGTCCATCTCGGCCATCGTTAGCGACATCCACCAGAAACCCCGCTTCTTCTAAGCCATTTTTAACCCAACCTTGGGTTTTAAGGTGATCTTCAATTAATAGTATTCTCATGGAAACCCAGCAATCGTTTTATTTGACTTAATTTTATTTTTTCTTAACTAATTTTTCACTCTAAAAAACGATTTTAAAATTAGTTAAGAAAATCATGTTGTTAATGTTTATTGAATGTGTTTGAAAATTAGTATTGTAGTTTAAATGAGCAGTAATTATCTCGAAAG
>NZ_JAERJY010000147.1:0-8972 GCF_018257375.1 Providencia sp. JGM181
GTAAAAGGCTCGTTTACTCTGTATTTTTGATGGGGCGTTGATATTTATAAATTATAGAAGTAGAGTATTTAATGCGTTGATGGTTATACCTTGTAGTTAATAACTGTTAACACCGTTTCGAGTTTATCTTGAAATAAGGATATTCATAGCCAACTTAAGATACGGAAAGCCTTATGTTACGATTATTGACCTTTATTTCTTTATTTATATTTTCAACAAGTTTAACTTTCGCAGCTCCTGTTCCTCCTGAAGTCATTAAGCAAATTGAACAACAAGCACAAAAAGGGGATGTGAAAGCTCAAGTTATGCTAGGCATTGGTTACTATGTTGGTAACGAAATTAAGCAAGATTATCCGAAAGCAAAGAAATGGCTTACGATGGCGGCCAATAAAGGCAATGCGGACGCTCAACTATTCCTAGGTGATATGTATCTTAATGGTAATGGCGTTCAATCTGATTTTGAAACAGCTTATGGTTGGATTGAGAAATCGGCAAATAAGGGAAATCCTGAAGCCATAAACTATATGGGTCAATTCTATTACCAAGGTGCTGGCGTAAAACAAAATTATCTCGTGGCTTTTGAGTGGTTCCAAAAAGCAGCCGATAAAAAATTTCCACCTGCTGAATATCAATTAGGAAAAATGCTACAAAATGGTGAGGGAACTGAGTTTAATGAAAAACTCGGCGCTGAATATATTGATAAAGCGTGTAAAGGCGGATTAAAACCAGCCTGCCCAGAAAAAGAAACCACAAAGCCTAAAGCGACTAAAAAATAATATTCTCTTTGAAAGCGGTAATACTCCCCTCATGTATTGCCGTTTTTTTATTGTCATTATTTTTATTATCCATTTTTTATTCCCGCCAATTGCGTACTCCCGCTCACATCATTTTTAATCCAATTCAGTTAATATTAATTTATTAACAATCAATATGAAAAATGGTTAAAATGTTCTAAACTTATAATATAAAAGAAAAAAGGAGATATTATGTACAATACAATTTTAGTTCCTATTGATGTTACCGAAGACGACCTCACCAAAATGTTAGTCCCGCATGTTAATGCCATGCAGAAACTAAACAATTCTACCGTTCATTTTTTAGCTGTGACTGCACCAATTTCCAATTATTTACGCTATGGCGGCACTATTTTGCCAGGTGACTTCCCGGATGATCAAAAACAAGCTGATATCATTCTGAAAGAGTTACAAGAGAAAGTTAAACTGTTCTCTATCCCTGCAGATAAAGTGCAAGTAAAAGCGGTTGTAGGTTCAGTTAAAGATGAAATTTTGGCAACAGCTGAAGATATTAAAGCCGATGTAATTTTACTGGGTTCACGTCGCCCAAGTATGTCTACCTACTTATTAGGCTCCAATGCGGCTTCAGTTGTACGTTATGCGAAAACGAGCGTATTAGTGGTTCGCTAATCCATACGAAGGGTTAATAACCGCAGAAAGCTCTATTTTAACTCGTCGAATGGTTAGGGTTAAAGTTTGTTACACTAAAGGGTAATTCCATACAATTTACAAGCCCATTTGTTCGACATTTAAGGTAAATTAGAGGCTCATAAACATTTTCGTGACTATTTCACACCCTGCTCCTCAGAGCAGGGTTTTTTATGCTTCATTCAGGCATTATTGACAGTTGGATATCACTGTTTCAACGCCGATTTCATCACATTTTCAAAGTCTTCCCATGAACAATACCCATTTTTATCAATCGGGCAATTTTTCAATTCAAGGGTAACGTGTTTTGGAGGCGTTGCTAAAGAGAGGTAAGCATTATCTCGCAACTGATCTGCGGTTTGATACACATACTCAATCTTCACATAATCCTTTGTCTCTTTTTTATCTGTCCAGCGTTGGAATACCAATTTACCGCCAATTGGTGTGTGCTCATATTGCTCAGGTAACTGGTACGGTTTGAAATCCATCGCAGACAACACTGAAGCAATATTTGAATCATGTCCCACTAAGAAAATGAATTTAGCCGTTTCACCTTTATTAACAGAAACAAAGCCTTTATCCATATAACTCAGAATTGGGTGCGCCACATTTTTTGCAATGATTTTCGGTGTAAATAACGTTTCTTGATAAGCATTTTTTAAAGTATTCAGCTTTTGCCATTTTTCATCACTATTGACCATTCCCCATGCCACATCTTTTTCAGGGAAGCCTTCATAATATTGCAGGTCAATTGCATCGACGGCAGAGTTCGCCATCTTCAACGGTCCACTCACACCCGGTTCTTTATCCGCTTCAATGATAAAACTGTTCTTTGGTGTAGCTAAATTACACAGTTTATCCGTCGCGCACTTCTTCGAATCTTTAATATTGAGAACATTGTCCAGCTCATCATAACCTGGCTTCAAGTTTAACCCTTTAAGGTGGGACTCCATCGCTTCAAGTGCTTGTTTTTTAAATTCAGGGGAGCTATTCGTAATGATAGGATTAAACACGGGATCCATCGTACCAATTTCCGGTTTATGATGGATATTCACTTTACAGCCAGGAAATGCTCCCGCAGTAAAGAACTGCGCAGTCGCAATCGTTCTCTGTAGGCTATTCGTGTAAATATAGATATCATCGCTGCTGGTTGGACATAACTCATTCACAAATAATTTATTGCTATCGAGCCACTCTCTAAAATAGTGCCCCATATACACTTCGAGCGCCCCGCCCTTTGTCGTTAAATAGCCACTTTCTGCATCCCATGCTGGCCACTTTTTATCGGTTATTTCAGTCAGAATCCCTGTATTAACAATAGGAGTACGTAAATTATGACGACTTAGAACTAAAACTTGGTCTAATTCCATATTTTGTGCATTATCTGTACTTGCCAGTGCGGGGGCGATTGGTGCTAATAACGCCGCAGATAAACACACTGTTAGCATTTTATATTTCATCAGCATACTCCTACCATAGTTTTTAAATTGATTAACATAATCAAACAATAAACACTGCAATAAAATAAAGTATAGTGCTTATATGAGTTTCGGAAACATATCCTCTAATAATGAATTAGTTATCTTTTTTTTCTGCGATTAATATCCCAAAAACGTCCCTTAACTAAAATAACCATCAAATATTGACATTCGCTACCCACAATTTAAGATGAATTTTCTCTATAAGGATAAAATGCAATGAATATTCAGCCCGCCACTGTCGAACATTACGATGAGATCATTCATCTTTGGGAGGCTTCTGTAAGAGCAACTCATGATTTTCTGCCAGAAAAGAACATAGAAATGCTAAAAACACCCATTAGGGAACAATACTTACCTAATTTGTCTGTTTTTGTGACTTTTGATCCTAACGGCAAAATAGCGGGCTTTTTAGGTACGGGTGAGAATCGTCTAGAAATGTTGTTTATTTCCCCCCTTGCAAGAGGGACAGGCATTGGTAAACAACTCCTGAATTACGCCATTGAACACTTAGGTGTGAATGAAGTTGATGTGAATGAGCAAAATCCGCAAGCAGTTGGTTTCTATCAACACATGGGATTTGTTCAATATGCGCGTTCCGAACTTGATGGGGAAGGAAATCCATTTCCTTTACTGCATATGCGATTAACTAAATAGCGACAGATTGTTATAGATAGTGGCTATTCATCACTGTATTCACCAGAAAATGATTAAATACATCATACTGACTCGGCGTGAAAGGCGTATTTAAGCTTAAAATTTCCAGCTTATGCGGCGCATACTGGGCGTTATAGCATGGATGGTGATGGACATAGTCATTTCTGACAAAGCCATTTTTTTCATAGAAATGAAGACGTTTTCTTGCAACTTCATCGACTAATGGGTCTATCTCCAACACTATCTGTGGGTACAACTGGCACAGTGCGGTCAACGATTTTTGGCCGTAACCTGACCCACGAATATGTTGGTCAATCGCAAAATGTTCAATATAGAAAAAGGCATCAATAACCCACCCACCGATAAATCCAACAAACTGATTATTGTCTGTAATTTTATATAAATAATATTGCTCTAGAGGGAGTAATGCCGCTCGCCCTGCATAAGAACGTTTTTCATGGTCAGGAAATGAAATATCGTATAGCGCATTAATTAATTCATTATCGTGTTTATCATTTACAGAAATTCTTACCAGCTCAACCATTTCCCCTCCTAAATGACTCAATACAATCAACCTCAAATAAGACATTCTTTAAACATAAAAAAGCCACTGTGATTGTGTAACCTTTTCGGTAACGTCAACAACAGTGGCTTATATTACTTAATTGACAGCGAAATTACTGGCTTTTTTCAGCTTCCGCTTTGGCTTCTTTCGCTTCAACATCGCGATACCAACGTGGGTGATGTTTCTTCGCCCAGCGACGGCTAACTTTACCTTCAATCATGCCGTTGATAGACCCTTTAACCCAAAATGCCATATACATGTGGATTAAAATTGCATGGATCAGAATAATTGCCGCTAATGCATGAATCAAAATACTCCAACGCACCATCCAGATTGGGAATAAATGTGCGAAATAAGGACGCCACATGATAATCCCGGTGACCAAAAGTACAAAAATCATACTCATGATACTCCAGAACATCATTTTTTGACCGGCGTTGTATTTGCCCACATCAGCCACTTTATGTTCATTACCTTTGAGAACTTGAACAATATTCAGTAGCCAAGGAATATCTTTTCTATCTGGAATATTGTGTTTTACAAAGCGTACAAACATAAACATCAGCACGACGAAAATAAGCACACCGAAGAAAGGATGCAAAATTCGTCCCATCTGTGGTGTACCGAAGGTTTCAGTCAGCCACTTCAAGGTTGGGAAAAACAGTGCAATACCCGACAATGCGACTAAGAAGAAGCTGATAACCACTGTCCAGTGGCACGCTCGGTCAATAAATTTAGTCCGAACGATCATTTTGCTCTTTTTACTCATGGTCATCTTTCTCCTCTTCATCATCCACTTCTTTGTTTGGACCAATACCCACATAGTGGAAAATCAGCCCTGCAAATGTGGCGATAAAGCCCGCTACCGATAATGGTTTCAGGATGCTTTGCCATAGATTAATTGGTGTATCAATCTGTGGGTCTTTTGGTAATCCATGATAAAGCTCAGGTTTATCCGCATGATGTAGCACGTACACCACATGAGTTCCCCCAACACCTTCAGGATCATAAATGCCAGCTTGGGCATAACCCCGTTTTTGCAGTTTTTCAACACGCTCCGCGCCGTATTCCAGCATTTCGTTTTTAGTACCAAAACGAATAGCACCTGTCGGGCAAGTTTTCACGCAAGCCGGTTCTTGCCCCACGGCAACACGGTCAACACATAATGTACATTTGTACACACGATTATCTTTTGGATTTAATCGAGGAATGTTGAACGGGCAACCCGCGATACAGTAACCACAACCAATACAGTGTTCCGATTGGAAATCCACAATACCGTTAGCATATTGAATAATCGCACCCGCAGATGGGCATGACTTCAAGCAACCTGGATCGGTACAGTGCATACAGCCATCCTTACGGATAAGCCATTCCAATTTGCCTTGCTCACTGACTTCGCTAAAACGCATCACCGTCCAAGATTTGGCACTTAAATCGGTTGGGTTATCGTAAACCCCAACGCAGTGTCCTACCTCATCACGGATATCATTCCATTCTGAACATGCCACCTGACAGGCTTTACAGCCGATACAGGATGACACGTCAATCAGTTTGCAGACTTCAAATTTATCGTCACGCGCCTGTGGTGGAGGCGTAATGCTATTGGTCGCGGAACGTTTAATAATGTCTTGAGATTGCATGGACATAGTTCCCTCCCTTACGCCTTCTCAATGTTAACTAAAAACGCTTTATACTCAGGAGTCTGAGAGTTAGCGTCCCCCACAGATGGCGTTAACGTGTTGGTAATAAAGCCTTTTTGCGTTGCACCCTCAAAGCCCCAGTGAATAGGTAGACCCACTGTTTCAATCGGTTTACCGTCAACCATCAGGGTTTGCAGACGTGGTGTTACCACGGCAATCGCTTTAATAAAGCCGCGTTTACTGCTGACTTTAACCTTATCACCCAAAGCGATACCTTTGGATTTCGCTAAGGTTTCACTGATTTCCACAAACTGTTCTGGCTGAGCAATGGCGTTCAAGCGCGCATGCTTCGTCCAAGTGTGGAAATGCTCTGTTAAGCGATAAGTGGTTCCGACATACGGGAATTCTTTATGATCGCCAAGACGTTTCTTGTCATCTTCAAAAATTCGCGCAGCAGGGTTAGAAACTACATTTGGATGCAGTGGGTTAGTTCCCAATGGCGTTTCAAATGGCTCGTAGTGCTCAGGGAATGGACCTTCTGCCATCTTATCAATTGCAAACAGACGACCTAAACCTTCTGGCTGCATAATAAATGGTCCAGTACCGACTTCTGGTGCCGAAGCGTTAAAGTCAGGTACGTCGTTTCCGACCCACTTCTTACCGTTCCACTCAATCAGAACCAGATCTTTATTCCATGGCTTACCTTTGGTATCACAAGAGGCACGGTTATAGATAACACGGCGGTTTAATGGCCATGCCCATGCCCAACCCAATGTATTACCAATGCCGGATGGGTCGCTGTTATCGCGATTCGCCATCTGATTGCCTTTTTCGGTCCAGCTACCCGTGTAGATCCAGCAAGAAGATGCCGTTGAACCATCCGCGCGTAACAGAGCGAATGAATTCAGAAGCTCGCCTTTTTTCGCTTGTAAGTTGCCATCAGCATCATATAAGTCGACCAGTGCAACCCCGTTGTTCTCTTTCGCCACTTCTTCCGATTCCGGATGGAATTGACGTTTATAATCCCAACGCATTTGCAGCAATGGTTCGCGACCTTTACCACCTTCTTGTTCATACATCTCACGGATTTTGTGCAAGATACCCGTTAAGATTTGACCATCGTTACGCGCTTCACCCGGGGCGTCCGCCGCTTTCCAATGCCACTGTAACCAGCGACCGGAGTTAGCAATAGAGCCATCTTCTTCCGCAAAGCAGGTTGAAGGTAGACGGAAAACTTCCGTTTGAATGGAAGCTGGGTCAACGTCGTTCATTTCGCCGTGATTCTGCCAGAAGTTCGCTGTTTCGGTGGTTAATGGGTCAACCACGATTAAATATTTCAGCTTACTTAAGCAGCTAACCACTTTGTTTTTATCTGGGAACGAGGCAACTGGGTTAAAGCCTTGGCAGATGTAGCCGTTGACTTTATCTTTGCTCATCATGTCAAAATACTTCATAACATCATAAGCTTGATCCCATTTAGGTAACCAATCAAAGCCCCATTGGTTCTCTGGTTGAGCCGCATCACCGTAGAATGATTTCATCAAGCTGACGAAGAATTTCGGATAGTTGCTCCAGTAGTTAACCTGATTGGGTAATGTGGCTTTTGGCGTATTCGCGGCTAAATAGCTATCAACATCTAACTGTTTTTCTGATGGCAGCGTTAAATAGCCCGGAAGGCTCGTCGATAGCAGACCTAAATCTGTTAAGCCTTGAATGTTTGAGTGTCCACGTAGCGCATTCACCCCACCACCACAAATCCCCATGTTGCCTAAAAGCAGCTGGATCATCGCCATGGTACGGATGTTTTGCGCGCCCACTGTATGCTGAGTCCAACCTAATGCGTACAGGAATGTCCCCGCTTTATCTGCGGCGCTCGTGGTTGCCAGAATTTCACACACTTTTAAGAAGTCTGCTTGTGATGTACCACAGATTCGTTCAACCATTTCAGGGGTATAGCGGGAAACGTGTTTTCTTAGCAGATTCCAAACACAACGCGGATCTTGTAACGTGTCATCACGTAATGCATGACCATTTTCATCAAACTTATAGTTCCAACTGGTTTTGTCATAACGACCTTTTTCAGCGTCATAGCCACTGAATAAGCCATCGTTAAAGTCAAAATCATCTCTAACAATCAAAGATGCGTTGGTATAGTTCTGAACGTATTCTGCGTTTATTTTATTATTTTCAATAAGATAAAGTAGAACACCAGAAAGGAAGGTAATATCCGTTCCTGAACGAATTGGCACGTAATGATCGGCCACCGATGCGGTACGCGTGAAGCGCGGGTCTACCACAATCAAGGTTGCATCATTATTGTTTTTCGCTTCAATCGCCCAACGGAATCCGACAGGGTGAGCTTCAGCGGCGTTACCGCCCATCACCACAATCACATTGGCGTTTTTAATATCAACCCAGTGGTTGGTCATCGCACCGCGACCAAATGTTGGAGCAAGACTTGCTACCGTTGGTCCGTGTCAGACACGCGCTTGGTTGTCGACCGCTAACATACCGAGCGATCGTGCGAATTTTTGGGTTAACATCCCCGTTTCATTGCTAGCCGCAGAGGCGCAAAGCATCCCTGTTGATAACCAGCGATTGACAGTGGCGCCTTGTTCATTTTTTTCAATAAAGTTGGCATCACGGTCATCTTTCATTAAGCGGGCAATGCGCGTAAAAGCATCGTCCCAGCTAATGCGTTCCCATTTATTCGAGCCTGGTGCGCGATATTCAGGATAACGTAAACGACTGTCACTACGAATGTAATCCAGTAACCCCGCCCCTTTCGGACACAGAGCACCGCGATTCACTGGATGATCGGCATCACCCTCAACGTGGAAGATGGCAGAGCGAGCATTCATTGCCCCATCACCCATACTATAAATCAGCAATCCACAACCCACGGAACAATAGGTACAAGTATTACGCGTTTCTTTCGAACGCAATAATTTATTTTCACGTACATTAGCCATTGCCATTCCTGGCATAAAACCTAACGCAGCTACAGTTGTACCTGCCATCCCGCCGGCGCAGATTTTAAAAAACTTTCTGCGACTGACGTTCATTATTAACCTCTTTTTATTTTTGTATATTCGCGGGAGAGAATATCAGTCACTTGTAATTAGATATTGCCTAAAATCAATGAAAGTGAAAATAAAGGTTAATTAATGTCATTTAGGTAGTTAAT
>NZ_JAERJY010000148.1:0-8810 GCF_018257375.1 Providencia sp. JGM181
GAGACAGGTTATATACCATACTCAAGGTTGTACTAATTCCTTGCTAATGGGAGTCATAGTATGTTTCTTTTAAGTGAGTTGTTAATGTCGAGGCGCTTCTTCTATTTGAAGAAATGGTTCAATATTGATATTTCTTTGGCCTTTTTCTTCCCGCACAAATAACCTTTCTTTTTTCTCTCTCTCAAGATCTATTCGCTTATTTTTATAAGTTAGAATTTCTATTTTTATTATTTAATGAAAAATTAAAGGTATTATCATGGCTAAAAGAATCGTTGAACCGTTCCGTATTAAAATGGTAGAAAATATCCGTATTCCATCAAGAGAAGAACGCGAAGCGGCATTAAAAGAGGCGGGTTATAACCCATTCTTGTTACCGAGTAGTGCTGTATATATTGACCTGTTAACGGACTCTGGTACTAACGCAATGAGCGACCACCAATGGGCAGCGATGATCACGGGTGATGAAGCGTACGCGGGTTCTCGTAACTATTATGATTTAAAAGATAAAGTTAAAGAGATGTTTGACTACGACTATGTGATCCCTGCTCACCAAGGTCGTGGTGCTGAGAACATGTTATTCCCTGTTTTATTGAAAGTGAAACAAGAACAAGGCGGCGCGAAAAAGCCGGTATTTATTTCTAACTTCCACTTTGATACTACCGCTGCCCACGTTGAATTAAATGGCTGTAAAGCGATTAACATTGTTACCGAAAAAGCCTATGACTCAGAAACTTATGATGATTGGAAAGGCAATTTCGATATTCAAAAATTAAAAGATAATATTGCAAAACATGGTGCTGAAAATGTGGTAGCAATTGTTTCTACCATTACCTGTAACAGTGCGGGTGGTCAGCCAGTTGCGATGGATAACTTGAAAGAAGTTTATGAAATCGCAAAACAGCATAATATCTTTGTGGTAATGGACTCCGCACGTTTCTGTGAAAACGCATATTTCATTAAAGAGCGTGATCCAAAATATAAAAATTCCACAATTAAAGAAATCATTCTGGATATGTACAAATATGCTGATGCGCTCACTATGTCAGCGAAAAAAGACCCACTGTTAAACATTGGTGGTCTGGTCTGTATTAAGAATGACGAGAAAATCTTTACGTTGGCAAGACAGCGCTGCGTACCAATGGAAGGCTTCGTGACTTACGGTGGTTTAGCGGGTCGTGATATGGCGGCAATGGTACAAGGCTTAGAAGAAGGGGCTGGGGAAGATTACCTGCATTATCGTATCGGCCAGGTGAAATATCTGGGTGACCGTTTACGTGAAGGCGGTATTCCAATTCAGTATCCTACTGGTGGACACGCTGTATTCGTGGACTGTAAAAAACTGGTTCCACAGATCCCAGGTGACCAATTCCCTGCGCAAGCTGTGATTAACGCGCTGTATTTAGAGTCAGGTGTTCGTGCTGTTGAAATTGGTTCATTCCTATTAGGTCGTGATCCTGAAACGGGCAAACAAAAACATGCTGATATGGAATTCATGCGGTTAACTATCGCACGACGTGTTTATACCAACGACCATATGGATTACATTGCAGATGCTCTGATTGGCTTGAAAGATAAATTCGCAACGCTGAAAGGTTTAGATTTCGAATATGAGCCACCAGTATTAAGACACTTCACTGCAAGATTAAAACCTATCAAATAATAGGTAGTTCTGTAATAGGCAGCTCTGCGGGTTCCCGTGCAATGCGGGAACCTTATCCCTTATTTTTAAGGTGACCAACATGAACAATTCGGCAGCCAAGAAAGAACCCTCCATAATGGTAGGGGGTTTTGTGCTAGGCGGAGCCATGATCGGGGCAGGTATGTTTAGCTTGCCAACAATTATGGCTGGGGCTTGGTTTATTAACTCGATTGTAATATTACTGATTGTTTGTTTCTTTATGTTTCACTCAGGGATCTATATTTTAGAATGTATATCCAAATATGGAGCCGGCACTAACTATTTTTATATCTCTAAAGAATTATTACCTAAATGGGCCTGCTATATTGCCAATGCAGCATTAATATTTGTTTTATATATATTGATATATGCTTATATTTCTGCAGCCGGATCCGTTATCAAAGAAGCGTCGGCAATATATGGATTTGATGTTAACTTAAGAGTGATATTTGTTGTCTTCACTTTACTGTTGGGCGCAAGTATTTGGTGGAGTGGTATTGCTGCAAGTCGATTAACATCATTATTTTTATTTATTAAAATTGTTTTATTTATTCTCGCTTTTTCAGGGTTATTCTTAATTGTAAAAACTGATTTATTATTAACATCTCCAGTGGGAGATAGTCAGTTATCTTTACTACCATTTGTCTTTATTATTATTCCTTATGCCATTACTTCGTTTGGTTATCACGGTAACGTCTGTAGTTTGTATAAGCTGTATCATGAAAATGAACGTAAAGTGGTTAAAAGTTGTGTGATTGGTTGTGTACTGGCTTTAATACTCTATTTCCTTTGGATATTAGGCACCATGGGAAATTTACCTCGAACAGAATTCCTCACCATAATTAATAAAGGCGGAAACCTCGATGCGTTTATTGAGTCACTGTATGCAGTATTAAGTAGCCCACATATTGCGACGTTCTTATTATGGTTCTCGATTAGTGCTGTATTTTGTTCATTCTTAGGGGTTGCGATTGGTTTATTCGACTACATTCTGGCGTCACTAAACTTTAATGATAACTCTTCAGGCAGAATGAAAGCAGCACTGTTATGTTTTATACCTCCTCTAGTTTTATGCATGTTATTCCCAAATGGCTTCTTAATTGCGATTGCTTATGCGGGGATGGCGGCGTGTATCTGGGCAATTATTTGCCCGGCAGTCATGGCATTAAAAGTGAGAGAGCGTTTCCCTAACTCGACGTTTAAAGTATGGGGAGGCAAAGGGCTAATCTATGCAGTTATAGCCTTTGGTGTTGTTGGTATTATTTGTCAGTTGTTAGCGCAGTTTAATGTATTACCGATATACCGTTAGTTTTTCAAATTAAGATGTAGTAATCACTGCCAAAGGTACAGCGAGGGTTTGCTGTACCTTTTTTATGGAAAACTAATAACGAGCCAATACGGATTGGCTACCATCCTTTTTAAAACTCATCACTGAATAGGCTTGTTTAAATCCGCTTGGTTGCTCCATACCTAAACTGCCCGCAGGCATGCCTCCGACAGCAATACCCGCAACGTCATCGGGTAGTGTATTGATTTTCGCTAAGCTATCGAGAGGAACGTGACCAACAACCAATTTGCCATTAATTTTGGCGGTATGGCAGCTGCGTAATGAGTTAGGTAAATTGGCTTCCTGATTGATTTTATCGATCTCTTGATAGGTGACATCGTGAATTTTCACGTCATAACCTGCGGCTTTTACTGCTTCGCCCCAAAGATGGCAGCAACCGCAACTTTCTTCTTTGTACAGCTCAACAACTTGGCTTGCTGCAACAGAGGAAAATGACGCTGCCAATAGTGCAGTGAATAACAATTTTTTCATATCAGTATTACTCCAAAAATAAGACATTGTTATTTAAATAAAAAATAAGGGTGCGAAATTTAAGCAGGTTTGTATTTCTCTTATGCGAGTTCTTATGGAACCCCTGAACCATAAAGCTTCCCGTAGGGGGAAGCTCAAGAGCTAAAACAGATTTTTGCTTATATTTACAGAACCTGATGATGGCGTTTTCTTACAGAAACAGAGCAATACTTTGGGAGGTCAATCACAAACTGGAAGATAGGGTAATTGTATGAAAATAGAACTTCAATGGATAAAAAACAGGCATTATGTCTCTAAAATCAATCAGTAAGCCAATTTTTAATCGGATTATTTTGCGCTTTTTTTGATGTCTAAAAGTCAGAAAGCAATTGAAAATAATTAAATTTTTCTCTTTTACCGCCGATAAATTAAACAAAGATCATTTTATTTTATCAAAAGAGAAATTCCATGCAGAAACTTCGAAATTATTCAATACGTGCTGTGATGCTCGTACTACTTGGCATTTTATGCCTAAACCTTGGGGGCATAAGCCTGTATAGCGGTTGGTCCTTATCGCGCATTTCTGACGGTATCCATGTTGACCGACAACTGGTGAAACAGATGACGGTACTCAGTCAGGGCAATGACCAATATTTTCGTTTTGTCACTCGCTTAACCCGCGTGATGGAAACCAAAAATGAGGGCAAAGAAGGAGATTACGCCTTGGTCAAAGACGCACTCGTGAACATGGAGCGTTATCTTGAGGAGATGAAATCAATTTCCCCAGGGCCGATGGATAAAGCCATTTCCGACCAAGTGATTAATAGCTGGCAAGCGCTGCTAGATGAAGGTGTGAAACCACAATTAGCCATTTCCATGGGGGAAGATAAGGCGGCTTATTTGGCGCATGCCCATAATGTCACGCCAGCATTGAGCCGCACATTCGGCGCGGCTATCACCCAGTTTAACCAAACTGCGGATGTGATGATTGAGCACACGCGGGAAGCGGTTGATGAGCATATGAATATGACGCGAGTAGTGATTATCATTGCGACCATTTTTGGTTTGCTGATTTTGATCTTCACTGACCGTTATCTAGCTAAGATGATGCAACGACCGCTGGAGCTGATCCGTCAATATTTCGATAAGATTGCGAAAGGGGATTTAAGCCAGCCAATCGAGCCATTTGGTCGTAACTGTGTGGGTAAACTTTTCCCGTTATTAGAAGAGATGCAGAACAGTTTACGTGATGCGGTGTTGACGATCCGCAATGGTAGCGAAAGTATTTATCGTGGTGCGACAGAAATATCTAACGGCAATAGTGACCTTTCCTCACGAACGGAAGAGCAAGCCGCAGCTTTGGAAGAAACCGCGGCGAGTATGGAACAAATCACAGCAGCAGTGCAGCTGAATGTGGAAAATACCCATCAAGCCAACCAATTAGCCGCTGAGGCCTTTGTAGTGGCTAATCAAGGGGATGCGATTGTTGAGTCCGTGGTGAGCACGATGGATGAAATCTCCCAGAGTGCCAAAAAAATATCTGACATCATCAGCATGATGAATGACATCAGCTTCCAGACCAATATTCTGGCACTGAATGCCTCCATTGAAGCGGCACGAGCAGGGGTTCATGGTCGTGGATTTATGGTGGTTGCCGCCGAAGTTCGTAAGCTTGCTAGCCATAGTGCCGATGCGGCAATGGAAATTGAAAAGTTGATTGCGGAATCAAGTTCGTGTGTGGAAAAAGGCACGCATTTGGTTCATGAAATGGGCTCGACAATGAGCAATATTCTGCAAGGGATCAACGATGTGACGGCGATTATGAAACAAATCACGACAGCTTCGGAGGAGCAGAGTAAAGGTATCGCACAGGTGGGGGTTGCCATCACTCAAATGGACAGTGTGACACAGCAAAATGCGTCTTTAGTTGAGCAAGTGGCAACAGCAGCAAGTTCATTAGAACATCAAACTGAAGAGCTGCAGGAATCAGTCAGTAAATTTCAGTTAACAAATAATGAGCGTAATTTTACCGAAGTGACGGTTGCCTAATATTGGCAACCATTGCATCGGTTTGAGAAGCCAAAACTCAGTATGAATTTGCGTTTGTACTGGGTTTTTTTATTTATAGAGGAGTTTTACATGATTAAGCCAACTCTCAGCTTTCTTCCCTGCTAAATACCGCTCAGAGGCGGTTGTTATTACGTAACCCAGTCGACTGTAGCTGTCTTTCAAGGTTGTTACATGTATTGGCGTGGGAACAAAATTAAACAGTAGAGGGGCACTTAATTGAGGATTGGCATGAAACCCGATAATTGTTCCTGGTTTCTCTGAGGTTAGAAAACGAATCGACGTATACTGTTTATTGGCGCAGAGTTTCGGGGTGTACACCATGTCTTTGACGTGCAAAGAAAGGTAGCACTCAACTAAATCAAACCCTGTTGATTGATAGCAAAGGGTATCAATCATCCCGCCGGCAACGCGGGGGTTAATTTCAATGAGTTTTATTTCACTGTGACTAAGCTTGAATTCAACGTGAGCAACGGTGTGGGATAAGCCGATTTGAGTGAGCCACGCTATGATCGTTTTCGTGATGTTTTCGATATCAAGAGTGTCATCGGGAAAGTCATGACCAATTTCGACAGCATATTGCCCAGATGTGGTGTATTTTTTGGTGACACCGAGTATTGTCCACTCGTTATCTTTAGAGTCCCAGTAAGCTTCTGCACTGTATTCATCCCCTTCAATGAACTCTTCAACAAGATAATGAGGGGAGAGCTGATATCCTCGACGGTTAACCCGAAATTCAGATAACGCCTGCACAGCAGTGAGTGCATCTTCCTCTGAATAACATATTGTTACTTGGTTGCTACCACTGTCATCGCAGGGTTTTATCACTACAGGGAACTGCATATTGTTCAGGTCAAACTTGTCATGGATATTGCCAACTTTGTAGCGACAATTGGCATTATGTTGGTGTAAATACTGCCGAGTCAGATGCTTGTAACGACAGGCTGTTAGGGCAATTAAACTTGGCGAAGGTAAATTGAAGGCGTGGGATGCTGCGGCAGCATTGATTAATCGATAGTCATCGAAAGCGACGATACCGTATAGGTTATAGTCCAGGGCATGGCTTAAAATCGCTGCCATGGAGTCTGTATTTAGTTCCACAACTTCATCAATATAGAGCATTGGGTTATCAGCCAGTTGAGCATAATAATGACGTTCTTTGGTGAATAAAACCGTGTGATAACCTCTCTCTTTTGCCAATTTGATGGCGCTGACGCCAGTACCGGAGATATTACATTCGAGAAATAGGATGGTTTTCATCAGTGCTCCTTAAATGGATAACGTATTCAGCGGTGAATAGAACTATGAGGATTAAAAGTAGGCTAGTAGGGATATAGGTGTGCATTTGAGTGTGGTTAGCAATAATGCCAACATAAGCGCCAAGGGATTCCGCTAATCCCCAACAGAATATACAAATAGATAATGAGAGCTTTTTACGGGTGAATGGGCATTTTTCAATCGCTAGACTGTTGTTATAGGGGCTCCAAATTAATTCGCTAAAGGTAAATAGGAATATCAGCAAATAAAGTGGGATTAATGCGCTGAAGTTTAAAAATAAAAGCAGGCTCGCAATCAGAAGAAGGCTGAATTTGTAGATAATAAATTGATGGGATTTTTTCTGTTTATCAATATATTGGGTCACTTTGATTTGCAAAAAAATGATCATAAAGGCATTCAAAGCGAATAGATAAGAAACCGTAATATAGTCTCTAGCATTTTGATAATTTAGCTCAAATAAGTAAGCCAAATTACGGAATACAAGCCCCAGCATAAAGAAAGGGATGGCGCTATAACAGAGAAAAATCCCCCATTCTAAAAAGCTGGCAGAGGCTTTCGTTTGTTGGCTTTGTATTGGTTGAGTATGTTTTGTATTCGTTAAGGTTAATGAGTACAGGGCAGCAATGAACATAATGGCGGCAGGAAGAAAGATCACTCCGGAATAAAAACTATGATAAAACCATTCGCCCACAGCACCACCGACTGCCGACGAAATATTCACAATGACATTTAAGATTGAAAAACTTTTCACTCTTTCTGAGTGATTATTATTTTCAGCAATAAATAAACTGGTACTGACATTCGCAATAGAAAACCCCGCACCAATCAATGCGGCAGATAACAGAATTGGGTAAAAATTTGAAATGAAATAGAGTGAAATAATAGATGTTGAGGAAATTAGATAGCTTAAAAATAGCGTTTTTTTATAATTAAGAAAATCAATAATAAAGTGGGTGAAGAGAGAAAAGGCACGGCTAATGAAAAGGAAGACAAAAATAATAATTGCGGTTTCACTCTCACTGATATTTTTATAGTGAATAAGATAGAGGGAGAAAAAAGGTAGAAAACTGTAAAAAGAGGTACCCGATAAAAATCGAGTGGTCATAATTTTATTCATCATATTGTATGCTTTCTATTTTTTTTAATAATAGCTCAAGTTGGTAGAGCATTGTCTCTGAAATATTGCTGCTAGTGACAAAACGCACAATATCAGCTGTCCAAGCGGTGGCTAACACCCCATGGCTTTTTAACTTTTGAACAACGTGCTCAGCATCTGGCACTTTTATCATAACGATATTAGTTTCGACTGGATAAGCGAGTTGAAAATAACGTGAAAGAATAGACGCGAGATGAACTGCATTTTGGTGATCGGTGTGTAACCGAGAGTCATAATGTTCCAGCTTATTTAAGGCAATAGCTGCCAGTAATCCTGATTGATGTAGCGCTCCACCATACCATTTTCGGTATCGTTTAGCGTTTTCTATATGATGCTGACTTCCTACTAACACTGAACCAAATGGCGCTCCAATGCCTTTTGATAGGCAGATATTGAGAAGATCGATATCTTTGGTATATTCTTGCGGAGGAATATTAAGGGAGATGCAGCTATTTAATACTCGGGCACCATCTAAAAACAGAGACATGTTTTTTTCAATACATAGCTGCTTGAGTTTCTTGATTTCTGCTAATGGGAATACGATTCCACCGTAGGTACTGATGCTACTTTCTATCGCAATGATTTTGGGAGTAGAGTATAAATTTGACCAACGAGCTTTATGATTAATTGCTTGAATAACATCTTGTTCAGTTAAAATACCACTTTGTGTTTTAACATTATTAATAATTAAGCCGTTTAATGCTGAGGTTTGGGATGATTCAAAAAAACAAATGTGGTAGCCGACTTCAGTAATGACTTCATCACCCAGTCGATAACCAACACCATGAACAGTTTGAATAAACTTGCTGCCTAATTTACGGCGTAAGTGGTGA
>NZ_JAERJY010000149.1:0-8770 GCF_018257375.1 Providencia sp. JGM181
GAATGGCAAAAAACAAAAAGTAAGTGGATATTCGGATTTAATGATAAAGGAATAGAATATTATGAATGTAACCCAAGGGGTTATTGCTAAGAGAGAGCCTGAGTCAATCAGCCTATATTAACTGGACTGAAAAACTCAGGCTTTTGCCTATTATCCGATAGTCATTAAGCTTGCATTACCACCCGCTGCGGCAGTATTCACACTTAAAGAACGTTCATGTACTAAGCGTTCAATGAGCAAGTTAGTTTCACCACGCTCAAAGCCTTGAACAGAAATAATCGGTCCTTTACGTTTGGCAATCGCTTCGCAAACGTGTTTGAGCTGATCGCAATCTCCGTGATAAATCACACCTTCAATTGGCTCCACTGTGTTTTGCCAATCTTTGGTGAATGAGATAGTTTTGCGAACTTTTTCTGGCAGTGATTTAAATAGCTTCTGGTGCAGTTCGCTATTTTCCCACAATGTTTGACAACCACTTGCGAGCACAGCAGATAATTGAGTCAAACAATCACGCTCATTATCGCTAAGGCATAAAATAGTGCCGCGTGGACGTAAGGTGTAGGTGTTCTTTTCACCTGTTGGTCCTGGTAATAAACGTGTTGTACCGGCTTGCGTTAAACGCGCAAATTGTTCAACTGTAGATTGTTCAATTATGGATTGCTCAACATCCGTTTTCTGTTTTTGTACCCATGCAGAGAATGCTTCAAATGGTGCGAGTAACTCAGCGCGAGCACTTGCATCCATAGGTAAATGGCTGTCTTGCTGCTCCAGTGTTTGGCAAACTGCATTCTCAGGACGCTCGCTTAATAAACGGTAGAGATAAAGCGGTCCACCGGCTTTAGGTCCTGTACCTGAAAGTCCTTCACCACCAAATGGTTGCACTCCGACAACAGCACCGACCATATTACGGTTAACATATAAGTTGCCCACTTTCGCTTTAGCGACCACTTGGTTGATGGTTTCATCAATGCGAGTATGAACACCTAATGTTAATCCATAACCAGCCGCATTGATTTGGTCAACTAATTGCTCTAACTCATCACGTTTGAAACGAACAACATGCAGAACTGGTCCGAAAATTTCTTTCTTCAACTCACCAATATTATCTAACTCAATCAGCGTTGGCTTAACGTAGGTCCCTTCTGCCTGTTCTTGCTGATCTTGGCTATCGGCATAGACGGCTTGGAAAACGATTTTGCCTTTACTGCGCATTTGTTGAATATGTTGGTCAATATTCTCTTTGGCTTCACTATCAATAACAGGACCAATATCGGTGGAGATGTGTTCAGGATTACCCATTCGGCACTCTTCCATCGCACCTTTTAACATACGAATTGTTCGGTCAGCGACATCTTCTTGAACACAAAGAATACGCAATGCAGAGCAGCGTTGACCGGCACTATCAAATGCAGAGGCGACGACATCGGTGACGACTTGCTCTGTGAGAGCGGAAGAATCAACAATCATCGCATTCAATCCACCAGTTTCTGCAATCAGTGGCGTCGGGCGACCTTGAGCATCTAAGCGACCTGCAATATTGCGCTGCAATAAACCAGCTACTTCGGTTGAGCCTGTGAACATCACGCCACGAACGCGCTGATCTCCTACCAATTTCGCTCCGATAGTTTCACCTTTACCCGGTAAGAATTGCAAGACATCACGAGGAATTCCCGCTTGGTGCATGATGGAAACTGCGATAGCACCAATTAATGGTGTTTGTTCCGCCGGTTTAGCCAGCACAGTGTTGCCTGCGGCTAATGCCGCTGCGATTTGTCCTGAGAAAATGGCTAATGGGAAGTTCCATGGGCTGATACAAACAACAGGGCCAAGAGGGCGGTGAGTGTTATTATCAAAATCTTCACGAACTTGAGTTGCATAATAGTTTAAGAAATCAACCGCTTCACGCACTTCAGCAATCGCATTCGCGTAAGTTTTCCCAGCTTCACGCACCAGCACATTCAATAATGGCTGCAATTGTTGTTCCATAATGTCAGCTGCACGTAACAGGATAGCTGCACGTTCAGATGGTGGCGTTGCAAACCAAATCGCGCCAGCATCAGTGGCGATATTCAGCGCATGTTCAGCTTCTTGTTCACTGGCTTCGCGTACTTTACCAACGATATCACGATGACAGGCTGGGTTGATAATTGCGACAGCTTCAGGTAGCGCTTGTTGTGTCACAAATTCACCACCCAGCAGTGGTTCCGCGATTTTTTCTTGTGCCGCGGCATTGAGTAATGCGCTCGAGAGTGATGCTAAGCGGTGTTCGTTAGATAAATCTAAGCCCATTGAGTTAACACGACGGGTTCCATATAGGTCGCGCGGTAATGGAATTTTAGGGTGTGGTAAGCCAATTTGCCCTTCAGTTTTAGACAATTCACGAACATCTTTAACCGGATCAGCAACCAATTCATCTAATGGGATCGTGGCATCCGCAATTCGGTTAACAAACGAAGTATTTGCCCCGTTCTCTAAGAGACGGCGTACTAAGTAAGCTAATAAGGTTTCGTGGGTACCTACTGGAGCATAAATACGGCATGGTCGGTTCAGTTTACCGTCAGCCACTTTACCAACGACTTGTTCATATAATGGTTCACCCATGCCATGTAAGCATTGGAACTCATATTGACCAGGGTAGTAGTTTTTACCTGCAATTTGGTAGATAGCTGATAATGTGTGTGCGTTATGCGTCGCAAATTGTGGGTAAATTAAATTAGGTACAGACAGTAATTTACGAGCACAAGCGATATAAGAAACGTCGGTATACACTTTGCGTGTATAAACTGGATAACCTTCTAAGCCATCAATTTGCGCACGTTTAATTTCGCTATCCCAATAAGCGCCTTTTACGAGACGGATCATCAGGCGTCGTTGGCTGCGTTCGGCTAAATTAATAATTGAGTCGATAACAAATGGGCAGCGTTTTTGGTAAGCCTGAATGACAAAACCAATACCGTTCCAGCCTGCTAATTTCGGCTCAAAACACAATTTTTCGAGTAAATCTAACGAAATTTCTAAGCGATCTGCTTCTTCAGCATCAATATTGATACCAACATCGTATTGGTGAGCTTGCAAGACTAAAGAAAGTAAGCGCGGATACAGTTCTTCCATCACGCGATCGTATTGCGCGCGGCTATAACGCGGATGTAGTGCCGATAATTTGATGGAAATACCCGGTCCTTCATAGATACCGCGTCCATTCGATGCTTTACCAATTGCGTGGATCGCTTGTTGGTAAGAGACCATATAATCTTGGGCATCTTTCTCGGTTAAAGCGGCTTCACCCAGCATATCGTAGGAGTAGCGGAAACCTTTGTCTTCCAATTTACGTGCGTTGGCAAGGGCTTGGGCGATGGTTTCGCCGGTGACAAATTGTTCACCCATTAAGCGCATTGCCATATCCACACCTTTTCGTACTAGCGGCTCACCACTTTTACTGATAATACGATTTAACGATGTCGATAATTTGGCTTCATTGTGGGTCGAGACTAATTTACCTGTAAATAAAAGCCCCCATGTTGCCGCATTGACGAACATCGAGCTGCTTTGACCAACATGAGATTGCCAGTTACCCGTACTGATTTTGTCTCGGATCAACGCGTCGCGAGTGGCTTTATCTGGAATACGTAATAGCGCTTCGGCAAGGCACATTAATGCCACACCTTCTTGAGAAGACAGCGAAAATTCTTGTAATAACCCTTGAACTAAGCCTGAACGACCAACCCCATTTTTTTGATTACGCAGTTTTTCTGCAATGGAGTAAGCCAATTTATGAGCCGCATCAGCTTGCTCAGGAGGCAGCTCAGCTTGTTGTAAAAGCATAGGTACGGCTTGAGTTTCAGGAATGCGGTACGCTGATGTAATTGCGGAGCGTTTTACGGATTGGGGTAAAATATGCTCAGCGAACTCAAGGAATGGCTGATAAAGGGTCTCAGGGGATGAAATTTCATCACCAGAATGCTGATCTTTTGTATCCAAAACCGTTGATAATTCAGGTATAATTTGGTTGTTATCGAGTTGCTCTAAATAATTATATATAGCTTGTTTAATAAGCCAATGGGATGTGCGATCAAGACGTTGAGCGGCGGCTTTAATGCGGTCACGAGTTTCTTCATCAAGTCTCACACCCATAGTTGTTGTGCTACTCATCTTAATTCCTTCCTTTTCACAGGTGTTAAATACCAAAAGTTACACACCATTATGATGATGTTGCAACTTTGTGCAACATTGTTAATGTGTCATGTGAAGAAAATGTGAAACAACTCTTATTTTTATGAGTGATTTATGATGCTCATTGATTGGGTTTTTATAATTTACTTACAAATCAATGTATTGGTTTTCATTTTAGGATGGCGACAAGTTAAACGCTTAATTAAGAATTTGACTTAAAATTTTAACATTTGTGATGTGTCTTTTATTTATCGAATAAAAAATAGTTAATTTCTTGTTAAAAGCATCTGAGTCTGTCTAGCATGATGTGGCAAAGTTATTGAGTTATTGCAACACAAACAATCACAACATAGATAAGGTGTGCATCAAAAAACGCAAAAATTGTGCAATTAAGTGCAACACCTTGAGATTAAAAGTTATCAAAGAAAATTATAAAGATAACGACAAAATAGACGCACTATGGAGACGACAGGATGACTGTAAGCACTCCGATGATCATTATGTTCATCGTATATATCACGGGTATGTTATTGATCGGCTATTTAGCCTATCGCTCAACGAAAAACTTTGATGATTACATTCTAGGGGGACGAAGTTTAGGTAGTGTGGTAACCGCATTATCTGCAGGGGCTTCAGATATGAGTGGTTGGTTATTGATGGGTTTACCAGGCGCTATTTTCCTCGCTGGGATTTCTGAAAGCTGGATTGCGATTGGTTTATGTTTAGGGGCTTATCTGAACTGGTTGTTTGTTGCAGGGCGCTTACGTGTACAAACCGAGAAAAATAATAATGCCTTAACGTTGCCAGACTATTTTACAAGTCGTTTTGAAGATAATAGTAAGATTTTACGTATTATTTCTGCGGTTGTTATTTTAGTTTTCTTTACTATCTATTGTGCATCAGGAGTTGTCGCGGGGGGCTTATTGTTTGAAAGCACCTTTAATATTAGTTACGACAAAGCGCTATGGTTAGGGGCATTGGCGACCATTGCTTATACTTTCTTAGGTGGTTTCTTAGCGGTAAGTTGGACGGATACTGTTCAAGCATCATTGATGATTTTTGCCCTGATCTTAACACCAATTGTCGTGATTTTATCTCTTGGCGGGTTAGATACTTCAATAGAAGTCATTAAAGCTAAAAACCCTGAATATCTTGATATGTTTAAGGGAATGAACTTTGTTGCTATTTTGTCATTGCTAGGTTGGGGACTGGGTTACTTTGGTCAGCCGCATATTCTGGCACGTTTTATGGCGGCAGATTCACATCGCACGATCCGTTCAGCACGCCGTATCAGTATGACATGGATGGCATTATGCTTAGGTGGAACAATTGCTGTTGGCTTCTTTGGTATCGCTTATTTTGAAAATAATCCTGCATTAGCAGGTTCTGTAATGAAAAATAACGAACGTATTTTCATGGAATTAGCTGGATTACTATTTAACCCATGGATTGCGGGTATCTTGCTGTCTGCGATTTTGGCGGCGGTAATGAGTACATTAAGTTGCCAATTATTAGTATGTGCCAGCGCATTGACCGAAGATTTATACAAACCTTTCTTCCGCAAATCAGCGAGCCAGAAAGAGCTAGTATGGGTAGGGCGTGGAATGGTGCTGTTAGTAGCGGCGATCGCAATCTATATTGCCCAAGACCCAAATAACAAAGTCTTAGGATTGGTGAGTAATGCGTGGGCCGGTTTTGGTGCTGCGTTTGGTCCAGTCGTTTTACTCTCTGTTATGTGGAAACGTATGACACGCACTGGAGCACTAGCAGGTATGATTGTTGGTGCGGTAACAGTATTAGTTTGGATGAAATTCAAATGGTTAGGTTTATATGAAATCATCCCGGGCTTTATCTTTGCGACTATCGCTATCATTGTTATCAGCTTGATAACTAAGGCGCCAAGCGCAGCAGCACAAGCCCGCTTTGATGAAGCTGAAGCTGAGTACAATACAAAATAATTGATAGATTTAGATTTTATAGATAGGTCTAGTTATAGATAGCAAAAAGGCTGAAAGGGAAACCTTCCAGCCTTTTATTTTTTGTTAATTGCTTATTCGTCAAATAATTAACGTGGTTTACGGCGTTTTACGACTTGGTAGCCAATAAACAGAATAACAAACCACAGTGGTGTCGCAATTAATGCTTGTCGGGTGTCATGTTGGAACGCTAATAACACCACCATGAAAGCAAAGAAGGCGAGACTGACCCACGACATAAAAATACCCCAAGGCATCTTATAGCGAGATGCGGCATGTTTTTCTGGGCGATTCTTACGGAAATTCAGGTAGCTTAATAAAATCATACTCCAGATAAACATGAATAAAATCGCAGACACGGTTGTGACTAAGGTGAATGCATGCATGATATCGGGAATAAAGTAGATCAAAACAATACCGAAACTTAGGCAGATACAGGTGAAAATTAAGCCTGTTGCGGGTACTGCTTTTTTCGATAACTGACTAAATTGTTTCGGCGCATCTCCCTCTTTAGATAACCCAAACAGCATACGGCTGGTGGAGAAAACACCACTGTTTGCTGATGAAGCCGCAGAGGTAAGTACCACAAAGTTCACGATACTGGCAGCAGCAGGCAGGCTGATTAGCACGAACATTTCCACAAAAGGACTTTTATCCGCCAAAATGGTGCGCCAAGGGGTAACGGCCATAATCACAATCAGGGATAACACATAAAAAGCAATGATCCTAATCGGGATAGCATTAATGGCTTTTGGCAGGGATTTTTCAGGATCACGGGTTTCCGCTGCGGCGGTTCCTACTAATTCAATTCCCACAAAGGCGAAAATAGCAATTTGGAATCCTGCAAAGAATCCACTGAGCCCCATCGGGAACATACCACCATCGTTCCAAATATTACTTAAGGATGCCGTGTGTCCGGTCGGTGATTGGAAATTCATTGCAATTAAAGTTCCACCAACGGCAATTAGCGTGACAATGGCGACAATTTTGATCATTGCGAACCAGAACTCCAGCTCACCAAACAGGCGAACAGAAACTAAGTTTAGCGTCAGTAGGGTGGCAACACAGATAAATGAAGTCACCCATTCCGGGAAATTAGGCACCCAGAAACTGACATACGAGGTGATCGCGATAATATCGGCTATTCCCGTGATCACCCAGCAAAACCAGTAAGTCCATCCCACAAAGAAGCCAGCCCATGGACCGATTAAATCCGCAGAAAAATCACTGAATGATTTATAGTCAAGGTTGGAGAGTAGTAATTCCCCCATGGCTCGCATGACAAAAAACAGCACAAAGCCGATGATCATGTAGACAAAGATAATAGAGGGACCCGCAAGGGAGATGGTCTTTCCTGACCCCATAAATAGCCCGGTACCAATGGCTCCACCAATGGCAATTAACTGAATATGACGGTTACTGAGGCTACGTTTTAGTTGATTTCGGTCAGAAGATGGCCGAGAGGTGGTTGTCGCTGCATTTTCTTCCATATTGTTATTTATCCGATAGTCATTGTGATATTAGCCCACACTATTTTTTTAAGTTTGAGGCTGTGTTTGCTCGAAATATTGTGACATAAATCTCAATTAGAGTAAGAGGAAATTTACAAATGGCTGAGAGACCGCTGGTTTAACCAACGGATCTATCTAGGTTGTTAACATAATTAACGAAAAGTTAACCTAAAAATAAAAATAGCAGAATAAATTGAGATGCACCAAATACTTCATTCTAAATAATGACAGTTGTGGTGTGGGAAATATATAAAGGTGATGTAGCTCATTTTTTTACTGAAAATGCCACGGATTTTCTTATTTTTAGCCGTTATCTTCGTTGGCTATTTCTAAACGATAGGGCTAACGGTCACTTTCACGTCATATCCCACGACAAATAAAGCTTGTTCGAGCGCTTCAATTTTTGACGCATATTGTAGGTCAAGTAACCGCTCTATTTGTTGAGCGCTGATATTGAGTGTCCGAGCAAGTTTGCTCCGCGGAGTTTGAGTTTCAAGAATGGCATTGTGCAGTGCGATTTTTAAGCAACTCAATACAGGTAAATGAATAGCAAACGCATCAGTGACCGAATTTTGGGGAAGAGGAATAGGATTTCTTAATGTGATCAGCTCCGAAAGTGTGGCGAGTAATGTTTCTTGAGCCTCTAGTTCGACATCTTCTGCGCAATAAGTCACGCCTTGAATATCGGGAAAATCACAAAAATTAATTTCGTATACTCCTTCATCTTCAACAAATTCAACTGTTGCTAAATAATTAAACATAGTAAACCTCAAAAATTAATTTCTTTATAAGATAAATAGTACAAAGTGTCACAGAATAGACAATGGGTTGCATGTTAATAAAATGAAAAACGGATAGCGATGGTTTGGAGATCGAACATTTTTACCTCTTTTATGCCTGATTGGCTAAAGAATAAGCCTGTTTCATAATGAAACTATAATGTAACCTCATCACCTCTTTGTGAGCCAAGTCCCAGTTTTAACAATATTTTATCCACCCTTCACCTCAGTATCAATATGCCAATTTTACCCTTTTAGTCATCATATAATTTTTTAAATAAAACATATGAAAACGTATATGTATCTTAATTCGAATAAGCAGTTATACGTAATG
>NZ_JAERJY010000014.1:0-36705 GCF_018257375.1 Providencia sp. JGM181
GTGTAAAGCACGGCGATGAACAGGTTTTATTTATCGAGCTGTTTTATTTCTTAAGGATTTTAAATCATGAAAAATATAGTTATTGTGGGTGGTGGTACTGGCGGTACCATGTTAGCTAATATTTTGGCTAGAAAACTTAATAAAGACATTTTTTCTCAAAAAATAAAAATAACGTTAATAACAGATAATCCGATACATTATTATAAACCTGCATTTATGTATGTGGCTTTTAATATGTTCTTTAAAGAAGAACTAAGCCGACCTGAGCGTGAGTTATTAAGGCCAGAAATTGAATTAGTTATTGATAAAGTTGATTCATTTGATTTTAAAAATAAAGAGTTACACTCAAGAAATAATAAAAAATATCACTATGACTATTTAGTCGTTGCCACAGGGTGTATCCCTAGACCTGAGCGTATTGAAGGATTAAAGGAAATGGGTAACCATTTTTATGCCTATGATGCCTCGCGTAAATTAGCCGATCAATTATCTAAGATTGAAAAAGGTCGTATTTTTATTACCGTTTCATTTCCTGAAACACCAAACGTTCCCCATCAGTGTGGTATAGCACCGATGGAAACAACACTCATGATTGATGAGTTTTTACGTAAACGTCGGGTTAGAGATAATATTGAAATTGTTTATACCTATCCAACGGTTGCACAATTACTGCGTAATTGTTTATTCATGCAACAGCCGGTTTGCGAAGTTATTCCTGAAGTGTTTGTTTCTCGAAATATTAAAGCTCAAAGAGGGTTTACTTTAAATAAAGTCGACCCAGATAAGAAATTAGCTTATTCCAAAGAAGGTGATGAGCAGCCTTTCGATTTATTAATTAGCACTCCACCTATTACCGCAGTAGGGGCGGTCGTAAATACCGGATTAAGTGAACACAATAATGGTGAAGGTTGGTTACCGACTGACCATGAAACTATGCAAGTCTATGGTGTTGAAGGTGTTTATGTTATTGGTGATACAGTTGATTTACCAATTAGTAAAGCCGGGGGGAGCTGCCATAACCAAGCTGCAATTATTGCTGATAATATTTGTGGTGAGTTAATTTATGGTTACCCAGCGGCTATTTATGATGGTCGAGTACAAGCTGTTGCTCAAATGGGATTAACGGCGGGTATGCCTTTGCAATACGATTACAAGCACGATGTTATTCCGACTCCGCCAACAAAGCTCGGTGGATTACTAAGAAATGGCTTCAATAGAGGTATTTATTGGGCAGCAATCCGTGGCTTAGTTTAATAAGGAATCAAAAATGTCGAATAATGAAAGTCAAAGTAAACTGGTTGAACTATTAAGTTCAGAATCCGGTAATCATCTTGCTGAAAAATTAGCACCGTTATTACATTTAAATCGCTTAGATAATATTGTGGATCTGCTTTCACTAGTGTCTGACCTTGTCGATATATTAGATAACAGTACAGTAGAACGATTATCAAATTCTTTTGAAGATACTTTAGTGCCTGTATGGGAATTAGGTACTGCCTACAATATGGCAAAAATGGAAGGAATACATGATAGTAAAAATCCTAACTTTCGCTCAGTGTATGGATTATTAAAAGATCCAAATACATTGCGTGGAATTACGACGCTTTTGCGAACAATGCAAATTGTCGGTTCTCGATTATCTCAATCCCAAGGAGGGTAATTTTTCGGAGGTGGTATGAGTTTAGATATAAAACGTTCTTTCGAAACACGGGCAATTCATAGTCACTATAATGCACAAGATCATTTAGGTTCATTGGCATCGCCAATTTATCAAACATCGACTTATGTATTTAAAAGTGTCGAAGAGGGCGCAGCCTGTTTTAGTGGTGAAAAAGATGGCTATATTTATACCCGAATTAATAACCCAACATTAAATCTATTGGAAAATAGAATTGCCTCTCTTGAAGAGGGAGAGGCGGCAATTGTGTTCTCGTCAGGTATGGGCGCAATCACGGCTACATTTTGGACATTATTAAATCCGGGTGATGAACTGTTAGTGGACTTAACAGTTTATGGCTGTACTTATGCCTTTTTTCATCATGGGTTGGCTCGATTTGGTGTGAAAATTAAGCACATTGATATGAGTGATCCAGAGAGTGTCGCTCAAGCCATTACGAAAAAAACGCGCATGATATTCTTTGAGTCACCCGCTAACCCGAACATGCGTTTGGTGGATATTGCTGCGGTGAGTGAGATTGCTCATCGACATAATATCTTAGTGGCAGTCGATAACACCTATTGCACGCCGTATATTCAAACACCACTGACATTGGGGGCGGATATTGTGCTGCACTCGTTGACCAAGTACATGAATGGTCATGGGGATGCTATGGGGGGAGCGGTAGCCACAACGGCAGAGTGCGCAAAACTGATTCGATTAGTGGGGTTGAAAGATATGACGGGGGCATGCTTATCTCCTCATGACGCTAACCTGATTATTCGAGGAATGAAAACCTTGTCTGTTCGTATGGATAGGATAGTCCAAAGCACACAGAAAATTGCTGAATATTTAGAAGTGAACCCAAAAGTCGCTACCATTATGTACCCGGGTTTGCCGAGTTTTGAGCAGTATCAGTTAGCCCAAAAGCAGATGAAATTAGCCGGAGGCATGATTGCATTTGAGCTAAAAGGGGGGCTGGAAGCAGGCAAGCGGTTCTTAAACCATTTAGCACTGTTTTCTAGGGCGGTGAGTTTGGGGGATTGCGAGTCGTTAGCGCAACATCCTGCTAGTATGACCCATTCGACCTATACACCGGAAGAAAGGCTGCAATACGGCATTAGTGATGGGCTGATTCGACTATCTATTGGTTTAGAAAATGTCGATGAGTTAATTGCAGATATTGAACAGGCGCTTGCGTCAGCGTGATGTAGTAGAACTAACGGTTCCATAAAATGGAGAATCATTAAAAAAACAGCCCTAGATCTGCTCGATGTAGGGCTGTTTTATTGATCTCTTAATGAAAAGGGATCAGCGTTTTTGGTAAGAACGCATCGCAAAGAAGGTGATACTGAGTAAAGCCACCCACACAAAGCCCACGATCAGCGCCACTTGTGTATCTTTAAAGAAGCCTAATAATGCGATAACAAACACCATAAATGCGATAGTGATTGCAGGTCCCACAGGCCAGAAAGGTACTGGGAATTTCAGCTTTTTGACTTCTTCTTGGCTCATTTTACGGCGCATTGCTACTTGAGACAGTAAGATCATTAACCAGACCCATACCGTTGCGAAGGTCGCAATTGACGCGATAATCACGAAGATTTTTTCAGGTAACAGGTAGTTTAGGTAAACCCCTAATAACATCACCACGGACATCACCAGCACGGTCACCCATGGCACACCGCTTTTAGTCAGTTTGGTAAAGACTTTTGGCGCTTGCCCATCTTGAGCCATACCGTACATCATGCGCCCAGCACCAAAAATATCACTGTTGATAGCGGAAATTGCCGCGGTGATCACCACGATATTCAGGATATTGGCTGCGGATTGAATGCCTAAGCTATCGAAGATTTGGACAAACGGACTACCGTTTTGACCGATTTGATTCCATGGGTAGATACACATCAGGATAAACAGTGTTAATCCATAGAATAATAGGATACGGATAGGCACCGCATTGATAGCTTTCGGAATGGTTTTTTCAGGATTTTGCGCTTCACTTGCCGTGATACCAATCACCTCAATCCCACCAAAAGCAAACATCACTATTGCGAGAGAGGCAATCACCCCTTCAATGCCATTTGGCATAAAGCCGCCATGCTCCCATAAGTTTTGGATACCCACTTCATGGTTAGTTTCTTGACCAAAACCGTAGATCATCAAGAAGGCACCGCCTACAATCATGGCAATAATGGCGCTGACTTTAATAATTGATAGCCAGAATTCCATTTCACCGAAAATCTTAACGTGGCAAAGATTGAGGGCGCTAATAAATAGCACGATACTCAATACCCATACCCATTGGTCGACATGCGGGAACCAGAAGCCCATATACATCCCGAAGGCGGTAATATCGGCTAAACAGACCACCAGCATTTCAAATACGTAGTTCCAGCCGGTTAAAAAACCCGCTAGAGGACCCATATAATGGCTTGCGTAGTGAGAGAATGAACCTGGGACTGGATGATGAACCGCCATTTCGCCGAGAGCGCGCATCACCATAAATACGGCGGCACCACCTAGCATGTAGGCTAGTAACACTGCGGGACCTGCTGCCTGAATCGCAGACGCAGAACCGTAGAATAGCCCAGTACCAATCGCTGACCCTAAGGCCATAAAGCGAATGTGCCGGACACTCAGCCCCTTTCTGAGTTGATTTTGTTCACTACTTTGCATGTCTTTTCCTGTCATTGACTTTATTTCGAAATATTGTACCGAATATTGTTTCGGTTTCGTTGTTTGAGTTGACGTACTTTCCTGAACGCAGGGTGACTACATTATCACAAAGTGCATTGCCCGCGAGATAGATATCTGCAATATAATATGCGCCAAATGGAATCTTCTAGGAGCAATATGAAATACCCAATTAATGAAATCTTCCAAACTTTACAGGGGGAAGGTGTTTTTACTGGCGTCCCTGCTGTTTTTATTCGTTTGCAAGGCTGTCCAGTTGGCTGTAGTTGGTGCGATACCAAACAGACCTGGGACAAAGAGCCCGCGAAGGAATCCACATTGGGTGATATTGCATTAAAAACACAAGACAGTGATTTATGGGCAATGTCCGATGCCGAAAGCTTAATCCAACTGATGCAACAAAACGGCTATACCGCAAAACACATTGTGATAACGGGTGGAGAGCCGTGCATTTATGATTTAACGAACTTAACGCAATCCCTTGAAGCGAATGGGTTTCAATGCCAGATTGAAACCAGCGGCACTTACCCAATCATCTGCACTGAAAATACTTGGGTCACGGTCTCGCCAAAAGTGGGTATGAAAGGTGGATTGCAAGTGCTCGAACAGGCGATTAATCGTGCCAATGAAATCAAGCATCCTGTAGCGCGTGAAAAGGATATTGAAGCCCTTGACCAGCTATTATCTTTGCGAACTCAGGGTGAGCCACCGATTGTGGCGCTTCAGCCTATTAGCCAAAAAGTGTCAGCGACGAAGTTATGTATCGATACCTGCATTCAACGCAACTGGCGGCTATCCATTCAAACCCATAAATATCTGAATATTCAGTAATCATTATGTCTTTGAGCTGTAGGTGATAACTTACAGCTCAGCACCTATTTGACTTAGGCTTCTCCGCGATATACACAGCCTGCATTGCAGGTTTCTTTAACTGTAATGGCACTTAATAGTGGTAACAGTGGCTTGGTTTGCTGCCAAATCCAGCGAGCAAGTACTTCACTGGTTGGGTTTTCTAACCCTTCAATCTCATTTAAATAGTGATGGTCTAGACGCTCATAGATAGGTTTAAAGGCGCTTTTCACATCAGCAAAATCCATGATCCATCCCGTATGCGCATCAATTTCACCCGTGATTTCTAAGCGCACCATGAAAGAGTGCCCATGCAGGCGACCACATTTATGCCCCTCGGGTACATGAGGAAGGCGGTGGGCTGCTTCAAAGTGAAAATCTTTGTAGATGGTTGTGCTCATAAATTTCTCCTTACTAATGTTTAGTAGCGTATTCTACTGTTATTTTTACTCAAAATGTCGTTATTTATCGATTTCTGGCTAATCTTTTTATTCGATATTCATCATCGAATATTTTCTTTAGGATTTTTAGCTATTAGTTATGGCTATAGTTTCTTATCTTCCTAGTTATGGCTGTTATAACCTTTATCTTCATTTGGGATAGAGAATGGCATATATAACGTTTTATTGACTATTCAATGATGGATCACGTTGGAGTGACAAAATAATGCAAAACAAGCAACCTCCATTATCAGCATTACCGATTTCGACGGAGCAATTAGGGCGCTTACAAACCGCAGTGGGGGATTATTCATCCCATCAACTGGCTTGGCTATCTGGCTATTTGTGGGGAATGGTGAATCAAAACAGTGCGCAAAGTGAATCTGTTCCTGCAAGCAATGCGCCTCAAGAAACCGTGACCATTATTTCAGCCTCCCAAACGGGTAATGCCCGTCGTTTAGCTGAGCAGCTTCGAGAAAAGCTACTGAGTGAGAAAATCAGTGCCAATTTAGTCAATGCTGGTGATTACAAGTTTAAGCAGATCAACCAAGAGAAAGTGGTGATCGTTGTGGCATCCACCCAAGGTGAAGGGGAGCCAGCTGAAGAGGCCGTTGCATTACATAAATATTTGAATTCGAAGAAAGCACCCGATCTTTCATCCGCCCATTATGCGGTTTTTGCGCTTGGCGATTCTTCTTATGAGCATTTTTGCCAAGCAGGAAAAGATTTCGATAGCCAGTTTGAGAAACTCGGGGCGAGTGCGTTGCTTCCTCGGGTCGATGCGGATGTTGAATATCAGGCATTGGCAGACGAGTGGGTAAGCTCTTTGACGCAGATTTTAAAAGCGCGAGTACCAGCTCAGTCAGATAGCCAGCTCATCAATACTCAATCTGGCAGTGTGAATCAGCTCGATTCTTCCCCATACACCAAAACGGCGCCATTAACCGCCTCGCTGTTGAGTAACCAAAAGATCACGGGGCGCGGATCGGACAAAGATGTGCGCCATATTGAGATTGATTTGGGGAATTCTGGTTTACGCTATCAGCCGGGAGATGCACTAGGCGTGTGGTTTGATAATGACCCTGCGTTAGTGGATGAGCTGATTAGCCTGTTATGGCTACAAGGGGATGAAGACGTATTTATTGGTCAACAGCGCCATTCGCTGCGTGATGCGTTAACTTACCAACTGGAACTGACCCAAAATACCCATTTGATCGTCGAAAAATACGCTCAGTTATCCAAAGACGATAGCTTATTAGGCTTGATCAGCGATAAGCCAGCCATTATGCAGTATGCGCAAACCATGCCGATCGTCGATATGGTACGCCAAGCGGCGGCTCAACCAAGTGCACAAGAGTTTGTGGATTTACTGCGTCCATTAACGCCACGCTTGTATTCCATTTCATCTTCACAGGCAGAAGCGACTGATGAAGTTCATGCCACCGTTGGTGTTGTGCGCTATGAGATTGATGGACGTCCAAGAACAGGTGGTGCTTCTGGCTTCTTAGCGGATCGTCTCAATGAAGGTGATGAACTGCGGGTGTTTATTGAACATAACGATAATTTCCGGCTACCCGCAGACTCAAATACTCCCGTGATAATGATTGGTCCGGGAACGGGGATTGCCCCATTCCGCGCTTTCTTACAACAACGTGATAACGACGGTAGCGAAGGTAAAAACTGGCTGTTTTTCGGTAATCCGCATTTTGTTGACGATTTCTTATATCAAGTCGAATGGCAGCGTTATGTCAAAGACGGTTTGCTGACCCATATTTCATTAGCGTGGTCGCGGGATCAGGCTGAAAAAGTGTATGTGCAAGACAAATTGCGCGAACAAGGTAGCGAAGTGTGGGACTGGATCCAGCAAGGCGCACATATTTATGTGTGTGGGGATGCAAATCGCATGGCGAAAGATGTGGAACAAGCATTATTGGATGTCATCAGCGAGCACGGGCACATGGATGAAGAGCAAGCGGATGACTTTTTAAGTGAGCTGCGTGTGATGCGCCGTTATCAGAGGGACGTTTATTAATGAGCAATGAACATCAAAAAGCTGCACCTCAGCCGGCCTTAGTGGTTGAAGGAAAGCTCGCTGACAGCGAGCGGATGAAGCAGCAAAGTAACTATTTACGAGGCACTATCAAAGACGATCTCAAAAACGGCTTAACAGGCGGTTTTGACGGAGATAACTTCTTGCTGATCCGTTTTCACGGAATGTATCAACAAGATGACAGAGATATTCGCGCAGAGCGAGCAGAGCAGAAGCTAGAACCGCGTCATGCCATGATGCTGCGTTGTCGCTTACCGGGAGGCATCATTACCCCGAAACAGTGGCTCGATATTGATAGATTTGCCTCTGAGCACACGCTGTACGGCAGCATTCGTATTACCAACCGCCAAACATTCCAGTTTCACGGTATTCTCAAAGGGGATGTGAAGCCGGCGCACCAAATGCTCAGCCATGTTGGGCTGGATGCGTTAGCTACCGCCAATGACGTAAACCGTAACGTACTGTGTACGTCTAACCCTGTGCAGTCTGAACTGCATCAGCAAGCCTATGAATGGGCGAAAAAAATCTCTGAGCATTTGCTACCTCGCACCAGTGCGTATGCTGAGATTTGGTTGGATAAAGAAAAGATTGTGACCACCGATGAAGAGCCGATTTTAGGGCAAACCTATCTTCCTCGGAAATTTAAAACTACCGTGGTGATCCCGCCATTGAATGATGTGGATCTCCATGCCAATGATATGAACTTTGTGGCGATTGCTGAAAATGGGCAATTGGTTGGTTTTAACGTGCTGGTGGGCGGCGGTTTGGCGATGACCCACGGCGATACCAACACGTTCCCACGTCTTGCCAGTGAATTTGGTTTTATTCCCTTAGATAAAACCTTGGCAATTGCTGAAGCGATTGTCACTACGCAGCGTGATTGGGGAAACCGGACTGATCGTAAAAATGCCAAAACCAAATACACCCTTGAGCGAGTTGGGATAGAGGTGTTTAAAGCGGAAGTGGAAAAACGAGCTGGTGTGCAGTTTGACGCTATTCGTCCTTACCAATTTACGGAGCGTGGCGACCAAATTGGTTGGTTAAAAGGCATTGATAATCGCTGGCATTTAACCTTATTTGTGGAGAATGGGCGCTTAATCGACTTAGCGGACAAACCGTTAAAAACCGGCGTCGCCGAAATCGCTAAAATCCATAAAGGGGATTTTCGCCTGACGGCTAACCAAAACTTAATTGTGGCGGGGATTGCGGAAGAAGATAAAGCGGCTATAGAGAAAATTGCCATTGAGCACGGTTTGATGAGCGGTGAAGTGACGCGTCAGCGTGAAAACTCGATGGCTTGTGTCTCTTTCCCAACCTGTCCGCTGGCGATGGCGGAAGCGGAACGCTTTTTGCCGGAATTCGTCACGCAAGTTGAAAACATCATGGCGGCGCACCATGTGGCTGACGAGCATATTGTTTTACGCGTTACAGGCTGCCCAAATGGCTGCGGTCGCGCGATGCTGGCGGAAGTCGGATTGGTGGGTAAAGCTCTCGACCGTTATAACCTGCATTTAGGTGGAAATCGCATTGGTACGCGTATCCCTAGAATGTATAAGGAAAATATCAGCAGCGCAGAGATTTTAGCAATTCTGGATGAGTTGATTGGTCGCTGGGCAAAAGAGCGTCAATCGAATGAAGGTTTTGGTGACTACCTGATCCGCGCTAACGTCGTGAAGCCGGTACTCAACTCAGCTATCGATTTTTACGAGGTCAAGGAGGCGGTATGAGCCGACTTCAATTAGCACAAGTTCAGTCGTTAGATAAACAGGATCAAGTCGCTTATTTAGCAGAGTTCAACGCGAAACTTGAAGAGATGACCGCACTAGCTCGCGTTGAATGGGCGGTTGAACATCTTCCTGCTGAATTTGTGTTGTCATCAAGCTTTGGTATCCAAGGTGCTTTGGCGCTGCACTTAGTCACGCAAGTGGTCCCCAATATTCCTGTGATTTTAACGGATACGGGTTATCTGTTTCCTGAAACCTACCAGTTTATTGAACAGTTAACGGAACGGTTAAACTTAAATTTGAAAGTGTACCGAGCGGAAACCAGCCCAGCTTGGCAAGAAGCCATTCATGGGCAGTTGTGGACTCAAGGGGTTGAAGGAATTGAGCGTTATAACCAATTGAACAAAGTAGAGCCTATGACGCGGGCGCTGCATGAATTGCAGGCGCAAAGTTGGTTTTCAGGACTAAGACGAGAACAATCGGCGAGCCGAGCAGCGTTACCAGTGCTGAGTATTGGACGCGGGATTTTTAAAATTCTGCCAGTGATTGATTGGAATAATAAAGAGGTTTATCAGTATCTGACCAAACATAATTTACCCTACCATCCATTATGGGAAAAAGGGTATTTATCAGTGGGAGATACTCATACCAGTCGTCCATGGGAACCCGGTATGAGTGAAGAGCAAACTCGTTTCTTTGGTTTAAAGCGTGAATGCGGGCTACATGAAAATTAATGCTTTTTCAGAAAATTAAAGACTTGGTTTAAATAATTAATTACTTGTATTACTAATAAGTAAAAAACTAATTTATTTGTTTAATAACAAAGGGATGCCTTTATCTAAAATAAGGGTGTCCCTTTATTTTTTATTTATATCAAATCGCGGAAGATAGGCTTAATTTACTGGGTTTTCTCCACTTTATTTAGCTTATGCCTTTCTGTTCCTATTCATGCTTTTTTGTCATTTCAAAGTGACCAATTCACGCCATATAGTCAATTTCATTGCTCTTATAATTAAAATGTTGGATGGAAGCGATTTATGGATTACCTACCCTTATTTGTGAGTGTGCGAGAAAGACAAGTTGTCTTGATTGGCGGCGGTGTGGTCGCCGCACGTAAAGCCGAATTATTATTGAAAGCCCATGCCTCGCTGGTGGTGATTTCCCCTGAACTTTGCGAAAGCTTGCAGTTGGCTTATCAACAAAAACAATTGCACTGGGTACAGCAACCTTATCAAGCTTATCACCTTGATGATGCTTACTTGGTGATTGCTGCCACGGATGACCAAGCGCTCAATAAGAAAGTTTTTCATGATGCACAGCAGAGACATATTTTTGTCAATGTGGTGGATGACCAGCCCCTCTGTTCCTTTATTGTTCCCTCGATTATCGACCGTTCTCCCATTATGGTGGCGATTTCATCGGGTGGCACCGCGCCTGTGTTAGCAAAATTATTACGGGAAAAACTGGAAACCTTGCTGCCAACATCGTTGGGTAAAATGGCGGAGATTGCAGGGCGCTGGCGTGAGCGCGTAAAGCAGAATTTGACCAAGCTCAGTGAGCGTAAACGTTTTTGGGAATTGAGTTTTAGCGGGCGCTTTGCCTCTTTGGTGGAAAGCGGGCAACTGGATGATGCAGAAAAGCAGCTGGAGCAACAGCTAGCGAAGCCGGATAACCAAGGGGAGTTAACCTTAGTGGGGGCTGGACCGGGTGATGCGGGGCTATTAACACTTAAAGGCTTGAGAGTTCTGCAAAATGCGGATGTGGTGCTGTATGACCATCTGGTGAGCACGGAAATCCTTGATCTTGTTCGCCGTGATGCAGACAAAGTCTGTGTGGGTAAGCGAGCAGGAAATCATAGCGTTTCCCAAGAGGAAACTAATCAATTGATCGTCAACTATGCCCAGCAAGGCAAAAAGGTAGTGCGCTTAAAAGGCGGGGATCCGTTTATTTTTGGTCGTGGTGGTGAAGAGTTGCAAGTTGCTGCCGAGGCTAACATCCCTTTTCAAGTCGTACCCGGTATCACCGCCGCTATTGGTGCGGCGGCTTATGCGGGGATCCCGCTGACCCACAGAGAACACGCGCAGAGTATCACGTTTATTACCGGACATTGTCGACAAGAGGGGGCTGAGTTGGATTGGCAAGCATTAGCACGCGGTCATCAAACACTGGCTATCTACATGGGTACTGTGACAGCCGCCAATATTCGCCAGCAGCTTATTCAATATGGGCGTCATCGAGATACCCCCGTTGCAGTGATTGGCTGTGGGACCCGGCAAAATCAAAAAGTGATTGTGGGAGCGTTGCATGAATTGGAGTCATTGGCTCAGCAAGCGCCAGCACCTGCATTAATCGTCATTGGTGAAGTGGCGGCATTACATCAACAGCTGGCGTGGTTTGGTCAGCAACCCGAAACCATTCAATGGCGCTCAGCCGTGCTGGAATTGGCTTAATCGAGGAGTAAATCGTGAACGAAAAAAAATTAACCCACTTACAGCAATTAGAAGCGGAAAGTATTCATATTATTCGTGAAGTGGCGGCGGAATTTGCTAACCCTGTGATGCTCTATTCCATTGGTAAAGACTCATCCGTGATGCTGCATTTGGCTCGAAAAGCATTTTACCCTGGGACTATCCCTTTCCCGTTGCTGCATGTGGATACCGGATGGAAATTTCGTGAAATGTACCAGTTCCGTGATGAGACGGCGAAAAAATACGGTTTTGAATTATTGATTCACCGAAATCCTGAGGGGGAGCGTCTTGGTATCAACCCGTTTGTTCATGGTAGCGCGAAACATACCGACATCATGAAAACTGAGGGCTTAAAGCAGGCGTTAGATAAATATGGTTTTGATGCTGCGTTCGGTGGGGCTAGGCGTGATGAAGAAAAATCACGCGCAAAAGAACGAATTTATTCATTCCGTGACCGCTCGCATCGCTGGGATCCAAAGAACCAACGACCGGAACTTTGGCACAATTACAACGGACAAATTAATAAAGGAGAAAGCATCCGCGTTTTCCCGTTATCTAATTGGACTGAACTGGATATTTGGCAATATATCTACTTGGAAAACATCGACATTGTCCCACTCTATTTTGCGGATGAACGCCCTGTGATTGAGCGCGATGGCACCTTAATCATGGTGGATGATGGGCGTATAGAGCTAAAAGCGGGAGAGGTCATCGCCAAGAAAAAAGTCCGTTTTCGGACATTAGGCTGCTGGCCATTGACGGGAGCCGTGCCGTCGAATGCCAGCACACTACCTGAAATTATCGAAGAGATGTTGCTATCCACCACCAGTGAACGCCAAGGGCGTTTGATTGATAGTGACCAATCCGCCTCTATGGAGCTGAAAAAGCGCCAAGGCTATTTTTAATTAATCGGTGAGGAGAGCAACATCATGGCTGAATTAGCGTATAACGACGCAATGGCGCATCAAATTCAACAGCAAGGTGGCGTAGAAGCTTACTTGCTGGCTCAGCAACATAAGGGATTATTGCGATTTCTTACCTGTGGCAATGTGGATGATGGGAAAAGTACCTTGATTGGACGCTTGCTGCATGACACTCAACAAATCTACCAAGATCAATTGTCAGTTTTACAAAGCGACAGTAAGCGGATAGGGACTCAAGGCGAGAAATTGGATCTGGCATTGCTGGTGGATGGATTAGCGGCTGAACGCGAGCAGGGGATCACCATCGATGTGGCATATCGCTATTTTTCGACGGAAAAACGCAAGTTTATCATCGCGGATACCCCGGGACATGAACAATATACCCGCAATATGGCGACAGGTGCATCAACGTGCTCACTCTCTATTCTGTTGATCGATGCTCGAAAAGGCATTCAAGAGCAAACGCGACGCCACAGTTTTATTAGTACGCTCTTGGGGATCCGTCATTTGATCGTCGCGGTGAATAAGATGGATCTGGTGGATTATAGTCAGTCCGTGTTTGATAAAATTCAGCAAGATTACCAGCAATTTGCGCAGCAACTTCCGGTAGATTTAAACGTCTGGTTTGTGCCAATCTCTGCACTGGATGGGGACAACATCGTATCGCCAAGCGAGAATTTGCAATGGTATCAAGGGGAAACGTTATTGTCGTTACTGGAAACGGTGCAAGTCACTCAGACGGCCGCTGACCAGCCATTGCGTTTTCCTGTGCAATATGTGAATCGTCCAAACTTAGATTTTCGTGGCTACAGTGGCACCGTGTCATCGGGGGTTGTACAGGTAGGGCAACGAGTAAAAGTGCTGCCTTCAGGGAGCGTTTCAACCATCAAGGAGATTGTGACATTTTCTGGCAACCCACCTTCAGCTATTGCGGGTGAGGCGATTACGATAGTACTGAACGATGAAATCGATATCAGTCGTGGCGATTTAATTGTCGCTGAAAATGAGGAGCTGCTTGCAAGTCAGCACGCGTTAGTGGATGTGGTGTGGATGTCAGAACAGCCGCTGGTGCAAGGTCAACAAGTGGATATTAAAGTGGCAGGCAAGCGAAGCCGAGGCAAAGTTGAAAACATTCAGTATCAAGTGGATGTGAATAACTTAACTCAGAAAGTGGCCACTGAACTGCCATTGAACGGCATAGGTTTGGTGGAGTTTTCATTCGATGAACCGTTACTACTGGAAAATTACCAAAATAATGGGGATACCGGTGGGATGATTTTGATTGATAGGCTAACAAACGTGACGGTGGGGGCAGGGCTAGTTCGAGAAGCGCAGCCAGAAGAAACGGTACACCGTGGTGAATTTAGCCAATTCGAAATTGAGCTTAACCAACTGATCCGCCGCCACTTCCCTCATTGGGGTGCCCGCGATGTGTTAGGTGGGAAGTAACGTTATGGATACATTGGAAAATGGTCGGTCGGAGAATATTGTTTGGCATTCCCATAATGTGACTCGGCAATGGCGAGAGCAGCACAATGGTCACAAAGGCGCAGTGCTGTGGTTGACGGGCTTATCGGGATCAGGAAAGTCCACGTTGGCGGGGGCGATAGAGACACAATTGGCGAATTTGGGGATCAAAACCTATCTTCTAGATGGAGATAATGTTCGCCATGGATTATGTCGTGACCTTGGGTTTAGTGATGGGGATCGGCAGGAAAATATTCGACGAATTGGCGAAGTTGCAAAGTTAATGGTGGATGCGGGGATGATTGTGGCTACGGCGTTTATTTCTCCTTATCAAGAAGATAGACAGCGAGTTCGCGAATTATTTGAGCCCGATCAGTTCTATGAGCTGTATGTGGATACGCCCATTGAGGTTTGCGAGCAGCGAGATCCCAAAGGGTTATATCAGCAAGCACGAGCAGGCAAGATTTCCCATTTCACGGGGATTGACTCGCCTTATCAACCACCACAAAACCCAGAACTGCACCTTGATGGTCTGCTTCCTATCCATGATTCTTTAGCGCAGGTGATTCAACTGCTGCAACAGCGAAATATCATTTCTATAGCAAATTGATTTTACATAAATATCATCCTTTTCTACATTTATAGGGAATTGGGTGATATTTAATCTCTTCTAGCGCGAACAATTCTGACTTTTTTAGACAATATTTGCATCGCAGTAGCGTCATGCGCTTAGTTATGGGATGATTAGCAAATCATTTCAGGGGGCAAGATGGGTAAATTAACGCTACTATTAATTGCGATATTAGCTTGGTTACAATATTCCTTATGGTTAGGCAAAAATGGCATCCATGACTATGTCAAAGTCAAGGATGATGTTGCTGCGCAGGAAATTGTGAATACGCGTTTAAAACAGCGTAATGAGCAGCTATTTGCAGAAATCAATGACTTGAATGATGGTCAGGATGCAATTGAAGAACGCGCACGTAGCGAGTTAGGTATGTTAAAACCTGGGGAATCATTCTATCGAATGGTCAAAGAGCGTAATAATCCACCGTCATCTCAATAATCATCGTGTAGGGTCGACCACACCCAAGAGCCTGATAATTTCTGATGTAAGATTCGAATCATGATAAATCCAAGAACATCCAGCGCAGCACCGATTGTTGCGTTGATCCCCGCTGCCGGAGTGGGCAGTCGTATGAATGCAGATTGCCCAAAGCAATATTTGTCGATCGCAGGGAAAACCATTATTGAACACACCATTGATGCCTTATTGCGCAGTGGAGACGTACAAAAAATCGTGGTTGCATTAAGCGCTGAAGATGATTATTTCCATCACCTCGATATTGCCAAAGACCCTCGCGTTGTTACGGTTATCGGGGGGAAAGAGCGTGCAAATTCAGTATTATCAGGATTAAACTATCTGGTTTCGCAACCTGAGTATGATGATGCTTGGGTATTGGTGCATGATGCGGCGCGTCCGTGTCTGCATTTAGATGATTTAAATACTATTGTTCAGTTAGCCACTCAGAATGATTGTTGTGGAGGCATACTGGCGGCTCCGGTTCGGGATACGATGAAACGGGGCGTGGAGGGAACGCAAAGTATTTCCCATACTGTTGAGCGAGAAGCGCTCTGGCATGCCTTAACACCGCAGTTTTTCCCATTAGTATTACTACGTGACTGTTTAGATAAAGCATTGAAAGAAAATGCAGTAATCACGGATGAGGCTTCCGCACTTGAGCATTGCGGTTATCAACCGATATTAGTATCGGGGCGAGCTGATAACCTTAAGGTGACGCGACCAGAGGATTTGGCGCTGGCGGAATTTTATCTTTCAAGAATGAAATCATAAGGAAAAAAAATGAGAATCGGACACGGTTTTGATGTGCATAAGTTTGGTGGTGAAGGCCCTATCGTTATTGGCGGCGTTCGCATTCCTTACGAACAAGGTCTTATCGCACATTCGGATGGTGATGTGGTCTTACACGCGCTGACAGACGCCATTTTAGGTGCTGCGGCACTTGGGGATATCGGAAAATTATTCCCAGATACAGACCCTGCTTATAAAGGTGCAGATAGCCGAGTATTACTCAGAGAAGCCTTTTGCCAAGTACGTAAAAAAGGTTATTTGATTGGCAATATCGACGTCACTATCATGGCACAAGCGCCCAAAATGTTGCCGCATATCCCACAAATGCGCGTGAATATTGCCGAAGATCTCGAATGCCACATGGATGACGTCAATGTGAAAGCAACCACCACAGAACAATTGGGTTTTGTGGGGCGAAAAGAAGGGATTGCTTGCGCCGCTGTGGTTTTACTTATCAAAGATAATAGTAATGAAAGTTATGAATGTTCAGTACCTGCATGGTAAACCCCTCTCTTCAGGGACATTAAAAAGTATTCCTGAAGATTTCGTGGTGAAAGAAGATTTAGGTTTTGAGCTTGATGGCGAAGGCGAGCACGTTATGGTTCGCGTTGAAAAAACAGGCTGTAATACTTTATATGTCGCAGAACAGCTGGCAAAGTTTGCTAAGGTCTCCGCCAGAGCAGTTAGCTACGCGGGATTGAAAGATAGGCATGCGGTGACGGAGCAGTGGTTCTGTCTGCAAATGCCGGGTAAAGACACGCCCGATTTTTCTGCTTGGCAGCTTGAAGGGTGCCGTGTATTAGCGGTCACTCGTCAGAAACGCAAATTACGTATTGGTTCCCTAAAAGGAAATCAATTCGAAGTCACATTGCGGGATATTACGGACACCGATGATGTAGAACAACGCCTACAAAAAGTGGCTGATTTAGGTGTTCCGAACTATTTTGGCGAACAACGTTTTGGTCGGGATGGGCAAAACTTGGTTCAAGCTCGCCGCTGGGCAAATCAAGAAATTACAGTACGTGAACGAAATAAACGCAGTTTTTATCTCTCTGCCGCGCGAAGTGCTATGTTTAATGATATCGCCAGTGCGCGAATTGCAAATCAGACACAGCAACACGCAATGTTGGGGGATGCACTGCAATTAACCGGACGTGGTAGCTGGTTTGTGGCGACGGCAGAAGAGTTAGACTCTCTGCAAGCGCGTTTACAATCTGCTGAGCTAAGTGTGACAGCGCCGCTTCCCGGGGATGGCGATTTAGGCACCCAAGATGATGCCCTCGCTTTCGAGACTCACTGTTTACAAGATTATCAGCCATTTATGGCACTAATGAAAAGTGAGCGCGTTTCTCCAGCGAGACGAGCTGTACTGGTTAAGCCGCAAAATCTGCAATGGCAGTGGCTAGACTCGTCAACCGTGAAGCTGAGCTTCTTCTTGAATTCAGGCAGCTTTGCCACGAGTGTTGTACGCGAAATTATTAATCAGGATTGTGTGGATGCTGAATATATTATTGAGTAACGATGATGGGGTAATGGCGCCAGGAATACAAACGCTGGCGGCGGCATTACGCCAACATTATCATGTGCAAGTAATTGCGCCCGATCGCAATCGCAGTGGGGCGTCAAACGCACTAACGTTGGATAGACCATTAAAAATCCAAACATTAAGTAATGGTGACCTTGCTGTTCAAGAAGGTACACCGACGGATTGTGTGTATATCGGGGTGAATAAAGTTGTGCGTCCCCGTCCTGATATTGTGGTCTCTGGAATCAACTGTGGTCCAAATCTTGGGGACGATGTGATTTATTCTGGTACCGTTGCAGCGGCGACAGAAGGGCGTCACTTAGGTTTGCCTTCTATTGCGGTTTCATTGGATGGCGATGTGCATTATGAAACGGCGGCCAAGGTAACGTGCGATATCCTCACTATGCTGCAAAAAAATCCATTACGTGCGGGAAATATCTTGAATATCAATGTGCCAGATATTCCTTATGATGAGTTAAAAGGGATTAAAGTTACCCGCTGTGGCAGCCGTCATGCGGCATCTGAAGTTTATAATTTGGAAGATCCTCGCGGTAATATGCTGTATTGGTTAGGACCGGTTGGGGAAATTCGTGATGCAGGTCCGGGCACGGATTTTGAAGCCGTACAAAATGGCTATGTTTCAATAACGCCATTGCAAGTGGATTTAACGTCTTATAAAACTCAGTCAGTATTAGAAGAGTGGCTAGATAAGTCAGGAGTGAAGGCAAAATGAAAATTGGGCTCATGAAAGAACTGCTGGCACAGTTGCGCCAACAGGGAATTCACGATGAGCGCCTATTAGACGCGCTCGCGCTAGTTCCTCGCGAACGGTTTGTTGACGAAGCGCTCTCTCATCAAGCCTACGATAATATCCCATTACCAATTGGTCATGGGCAGACCATTTCACAGCCGTATATTGTTGCAAAAATGACCGCCTTATTGGCGGTTAAACCGACGGACCATGTGCTGGAAATTGGCACGGGATCTGGGTATCAGACGGCGGTTTTGGCTCATCTTTGTGAGCATGTGTATTCAGTCGAAAGAGTCAAAAGCTTGCAGTGGACGGCAAAACGTCGCTTCAAGTTGTTAGATTTACACAATATTTCTACTCGCCACGGTGATGGCTGGGAAGGCTGGCAATCAAAAGGTCCTTTTGATGGGATCATTGTCACTGCCGCACCTAGCGAAATTCCGTCATTGTTACTTAAGCAGTTAAAAGATGGAGGGCGCCTAGTGCTCCCTGTCGGTGACAAAGATCAGGCTCTGAAATTAATTACCCGTCGCGGTAATGACTATCACACTAATGTGATTGAAAAAGTACGTTTTGTCCCTCTTGTTGCCGGTGATTTGAGCTAATAGCCCTTTAAGTTATTTGGAATTAATGGGTTATTTCACTCAAACTGTTAAGTGATAATCTCAATTTGTTATACTTTTGATACATTTAACTTGTCCATTATTTTATATTTCTGCTTTAATAAGCGAAATATTTTAAGATACTAATATTTAATAAGCATTAATTGCATTCTAACCCTTTAGTATCAGGTCAGATTTTTCTTCACGGGAGAAGAAATATGAAAATTGTTAGCCCAATAAACAGAATTCGATGGGCGGTTATCTTTTCATTTAGCGGTGCTTTATTAGCAGGATGCTCAACGCCTTATCATCCCGCAGCACCGATTTCGAGTGTGAATGATGGAGGTTCATCTAGCCAACAATCTGCACCAAGAACGGTGCCTAATCCTCCGTCCAATACTGGAATGAGTACGGCGATGCCTTCAGACAGACCTAATTTGTCGTCTAATAGTTCGATGGGAAATAATACCTCTAGACCTGTTTCAACCAGCAGCGATGGACGTATTGTTTATAATCGAGACTACGGCCGCATTTCTAAAGGCAGTTATAACGGCAACACCTACACCGTTCAGCGCGGCGATACTCTGTTTTATATCGCCTATATAACGGGTAATGATTTCCGTGAGTTAGCATCGAAAAACAATATTTCTGAACCATACAGCTTGGATGTAGGTCAGGTGATAAATATTGGTAATACAAATGTGAGCTCGATCACACAAACGGCGTCAAATAGTCAACAGCGCCCGGTTGATATTCAACCAACTAATGGGTATCCTGAAAATAGTAGCGGGCAGAATTCAGGTAAGATGTTGCCGAATAACAAGAAACCAGCCTCAACGGTTTCAACGACAACAGCGAGCCCAACCACTACGACTGCAACAGCAACAACAGGAAGTAGCACCAACAATTCGTCAATTAAATGGCGTTGGCCTGCTGATGGGAAGATGATTGAAGGCTTCTCTGATGCACAAGGTGGAAACAAAGGTGTTGATATTGCTGGTTCTCGCGGTCAATCTGTTATTGCAGCTGCTCCTGGTAAAGTCGTCTATGCTGGCAATGCACTGCGCGGATATGGAAATCTCATAATAATAAAACATAACGATGACTACTTAAGTGCCTACGCACATAACGATACGTTACTTGTGCGTGACCAACAGGATGTTGCTGAAGGTCAGAAGATAGCCACTATGGGTAGCACCGGAACAAGTTCTGTTCGTTTGCATTTTGAAATTCGTTATAAGGGAAAATCAGTAAACCCGTTGCGTTATTTACCGCAGCGATAAACTGGGCGGAGTGACACATTCCGTCCTCATTATCTTGGGTCGGAGTCACTGATGAGCCAAAGTTCGCTGAAAGTTAACGAGTTGTATAATGACCTCGATGAAAATGCGATGGATGAAGCATTTGATGAGAGTCAATTCAAAGAAGAGGATCTAGTTTCAGAACTGGATGAAGACACGGAGTTACTCCAAAGCGCGAGTCAACGTGTTTTGGATGCAACCCAAATTTATCTCAGTGAAATTGGATTCTCTCCACTCCTCACCGCAGAGGAAGAAGTTTTCTATGCCCGCAGAGCCCTTCGGGGGGATGTGGCATCGCGTCAGCGCATGATAGAAAGCAACCTTCGCTTAGTGGTAAAAATATCTCGCCGTTATAACAACCGAGGTCTTGCCTTACTCGATCTGATCGAAGAAGGAAATCTTGGGTTGATTCGTGCAGTTGAAAAGTTTGATCCTGAAAAAGGCTTCCGTTTTTCAACATATGCGACTTGGTGGATCCGTCAAACGATTGAACGTGCCATCATGAATCAAACCCGAACAATCCGTCTACCGATTCATATCGTCAAAGAACTCAATATTTACCTTCGTACAGCCCGTGAACTTGCTCAAAAGCTCGATCACGAGCCAAGTCCTGAAGAGATAGCTGAACAATTAGATAAACCTGTTGAAGATGTCAGCCGAATGCTACGTTTAAATGAGCGCATTACATCGGTTGATACGCCTATCGCAGGGGATTCTGAGAAGTCATTGCTGGAAGTATTATCGGATGATAATGATTCAGGGCCTGAAAACACTATCCAAGATAACAACTTAAAAGAGAATATCGTTAAGTGGTTATATGAACTCAATCCTAAGCAACGTGAAGTCTTAGCGCGTCGTTTTGGTTTGTTGGGATATGAAGCGGAAACTCTGGAAGAGGTTGGGCGCGAAATTGGGCTCACTCGTGAAAGAGTTCGTCAAATTCAGGTTGAAGGTTTAAGACGTCTAAAAGATATTTTACAAGGCGAAGATTTAACGCTGGAAGCGTTATTCAATATGTAATCTGCCGTGTTAAAACACATGAAGCCTCTGTTGTCATTGATAACAGAGGCTTTTCTTTTTAGTCGGTGGAGTTAATCAATCGGTACGCCGCTATGGAATTTAAAATCATCATCTGGCGTTGAAATCAACTGCGCTTCAACTCCTCCATAAAAACGTACACGCTCAGTAATATCTGTTTTACTAATCAACTGGGCAAGTTGTAGGTAATCCTGATAATGGCGCGCTTCTGAACGTAGTAATGAGGTATAAAAATTGGCAAGTTGCTCATCCAAGTGTGGCGCTAATTTGGCAAACCGCTCGCAAGAGCGCGCTTCAATGTAAGCTCCAATAATAAGCTTATCCACCAAGGTTTTCGGATCATGAGGATCTAAATGGTTGAATAACCCTTTTGCGTAACGCCCTGCGGTGATGCCATCATACGCAATGTCTCGCTGATACATAATTTCTAGCACTTGGTAAAAATGGTGCAATTCCTCTTTGATTAACAACACCATTTTATCAATCAAATCTTGGCTATACGGAGACTGTTTTTTTGCTAGGATCTGTTTTGAAATTTGGTTCTTATTCTTCAATGTGTGAACATCACCAATGCGATCATATGCAAAGGCTTCATAGGGTTTGAACCACTCTAATAAAATCGCCGCACTTTCTTTATCCACTGCATATTTGCGAATTAAAAACATGGCACTTTGCGCCGCTTTTAATTCACACAGCAGATGATCCTTCAAAATCGTCGGTAAATTTTCAGGCTGACTGGCTTTGTGGATCCACGCATCGGGAGTTTCACACTGCAAAAATTGCTTAATTGGCGCCAATAATTCAGCGTACTCATCCATGCTACTTATCCATTTCCTTTAAACGATATAGCCAATCAAGGGCTTGGCGTGGCGTTAGCTTGTCAGGGTCGATTTCCTCTAAAGCGGCTAATACTGGAGATGGTTCCTCTTCCACACTCCCTAAGAAGCTCAGCTGAGCGCTATCTACATGACTCGCATTGGCATTATTGGAGATAACTTCCAGTTCTTTGAGTTTTTGCTTCGCGCGTTTGATCACCTCTTTTGGGACGCCAGCCAGTGAAGCAACGGCTAAACCGTAACTCTTGCTTGCCGCGCCGTCTTGCACATTATGCATAAAGGCGATGGTATCACCGTGTTCAATCGCATCGAGGTGAATATTGACCGCACCTTCCAGCTTTTCCGGTAAGGTGGTTAATTCAAAATAGTGAGTTGCAAATAAGGTCATTGCTTTGATGCGATTAACTAAGTTTTCAGCACATGCCCACGCTAAAGAAAGCCCATCATAGGTAGATGTACCGCGACCAATTTCATCCATCAATACTAAGCTGTGTTCAGTGGCATTGTGCAGAATATTCGCCGTTTCGGTCATCTCTACCATAAAGGTTGAACGCCCAGATGCGAGGTCATCAGAGGCTCCGACGCGTGTGAAAATACGGTCAATTGGCCCAATGACGGCTTTACTGGCTGGCACAAAACTGCCGATATAGGCCAGTAAGGTGATCAGTGCAGTCTGGCGCATATAGGTACTTTTACCGCCCATATTGGGACCAGTAATGATCAGCAAGCGGCGTTGGGGAGAAAGGGATAGCGGGTTAGAAATAAAAGGCTCACTAAGCACTTGCTCGACAACCGGATGACGACCTTCAGTAATTTGAATGCCAGGTTTATCTGTTAATTGAGGACAGGTATATCCAAGGGTGTCTGCACGCTCCGCGAGGGTGGATAGAACATCCAATTCAGCCAGCGCTTCGGCACTGGTTTGTAACGCGGCTAAATGTGGCAGCAGCATATCAAACAGTTCATCATACAAGGCTTTTTCGATAGCTAGCGCTTTGCCTTTTGATGTCAGGACTTTATCTTCATACTCTTTCAATTCAGGGATAATGTAGCGCTCCGCGTTTTTCAGCGTTTGGCGACGAACATAATGAATTGGCGTGAGGTGGCTTTGTCCACGACTTACTTGAATGTAGTAACCGTGTACCGCGTTATAGCCCACTTTTAGGGTATCGATACCCAGTTTTTCACGCTCACGAATTTCTAAACGGTCGAGGTAATCTGTTGCACCGTCTGCCAGCGCTCGCCATTCATCGAGTTCGCCGTTGTAACCTGGGGCAATGACACCGCCATCACGAACTAAAACCGGAGGGGCATCAACAATTGCTTTTTCGAGCAAGCTTTGAAGCTCATCGAATTGACCAATACGTTGCGTTAACGCACCGAGGTAGCCGCAATCGGATTGCGCCAGAATTTGGTGAATATCATGATATTGCTGGAATGCATGGCGCATACGCGTTAAGTCACGAGGACGCGCTGAGCGTAATGCGAGGCGAGCGAGCACGCGTTCTAAATCACCAATTTGGCGAAGGAACGGCTGTAACTCAAAGCCGTATTGTTGCAGTGCGCCAATGGCTTGCTGGCGGTTATTCAACACAGTGAGGTTACGCAATGGGGTATGAAGCCAGCGTTTTAGCATACGGCTCCCCATTGGGGTGACACACTTGTCCAAAATCGCGGCAAGGGTATTTTCGGTTCCCCCCGCAAGGTTTTGAGTTAGTTCTAAATTTCGGCGAGTTGCGGCATCTAAAATCACATTATCTTGTTGTTTTTCCATGATAATGCTACGAATGTGCGGCAGTGCAGTTCGCTGAGTATCTTTCACATATTGCAGCAAACAACCCGCAGCCCGTAAGGCTTTATGCGCATTTTCGACGCCAAATCCGATTAAGTCTTTGGTACCAAATTGCAGGTTTAATTGCTGTTTTGCAGTGTCTAATTCATATTCCCATAATGGGCGACGGCGTAAGCCTTTATTAAGTTCAATCAATGACATGCTAGCGAAATCTTCAGGATAAAGTAATTCAGCTGGACGGGTACGCTGAAGCTCGGCTTTTAATGACTCTTCATCATCAATTTCACTGATGATAAAACGACCCGATGTGATATCTAAGGTCGCAAAGCCATACCCTTGGGACTCTTGCCATACCGCTGCCAGTAAGTTGTCTTGGCGTTCATTAAGTAAGGCTTCATCGGTGATGGTACCCGGTGTCACAATGCGCACTACTTGGCGCTCAACAGGACCTTTGCTGGTGGCAGGATCACCAATTTGCTCACAAATGGCGACAGATTCTCCCATCTGTACCAATCGCGCTAAATAGTTTTCGGCTGCATGGTGAGGAACGCCCGCCATCGGGATAGGTTGACCGGCAGATTGACCACGCTTAGTGAGAGAGATATCCAGTAACTGAGAGGCTTTTTTAGCATCATCAAAGAACAGTTCGTAAAAATCCCCCATACGATAAAACAGCAAAATATCGGGATGTTGTGCTTTGAGTTTTAAGTACTGCTGCATCATCGGCGTATGGGATTCGAAACTTTGGTTTTCTGTCATGTTTTTAACTTGTTGAATATTTGATGTATTTATGGGCTTTTGACTTTCGGCGTAAACGCTATTTTATCTTGTTGTTAGGGTGAATTCGCGGAAAGTTGAAAGGGCGTTTGCGACCCTCATAGTAGCCCAGTTAAGGGAAAACTTGTACTGCTAATAACGGGGAATTTACCTCAAAATGTTATTGCGTGGTAAGTTGAGTTACATGAGTTACATGAGTTACATGAGTTACATGAGTTACATGAGTTGAAACAGTTACGCCAATTAGGTCGATGCCTGGTCACTGAGCTATACGCTCAGCTCGCCGAGTCACATAGTTTATCTATATGCTTCCCGCCTATCTTCGCTTGTCGCCTACCTGCAACTTGAAAGCTCTAGGGTATATGGTATCGTACGCGTCAGAAATACCTTTAAGAGAGCCCGTCACGGTGGAAAAAAAGAAAACCTTCCCGCAGCAGAAAAGCGGCTTGCACCCGCGTAATCGTCATCGCTCGCGCTATGATTTCCCGGCGCTGATCGCCAGTTGCCCTGCTCTGAAGCCATTCGTCAAACCGAACGCCTGGGGCGACATCTCGGTAGATTTTGCCGATCCTACGGCAGTTAAAATGCTTAACCGTGCGTTGCTGCAACATTTTTATTGCATCGAACACTGGGACATTCCCGCCGGTTATTTGTGCCCGCCGATCCCTGGGCGTGCCGACTATTTACACCATCTGGCTGACCTGCTGGCGACCAGTAACGGCGGCGAGATCCCTCGTGGTAAAGGCGTGGCTATCCTTGATGTGGGCGTTGGCGCCAATTGTATTTATCCTATCATTGGCCTGCGTGAGTACGGCTGGCGTTTTACTGGTTCGGAGGTTGAACCTGTATCGCTCAATGCGGCTAAAATGATCGTGGAGATGAATCCGACGCTGAGAAACAGCGTGCGTCTGCGTTTGCAAAAACAACCTGAATCTATTTTGAACGGCATCATCGGTGTGGCGGAGAAATTTGATGCCACAATGTGTAATCCTCCGTTCCATAGCACTGAACAGGAAGCGCAAGCCAGTACCCGCCGCAAACTGCAAAAGCTGGGTAAAGGCGAGGTGGCCGACACGCCAGTACAGAACTTTGGTGGAAAAAATAAAGAGCTATGGTGTGAAGGCGGTGAAGAAGCCTTTGTACGTAAAATGGTAGAGGAGAGCGTTAGCCTGGCGCAAAACTGCCTGTGGTTCACCTCATTGATTTCTAAAAGCGCGACCTTGCCTTCGATTTATCACGCGTTGAAGCAAGTGGGTGCGGCCGAAGTTCGCACCATTGAAATGGCTCAAGGGCAAAAAATCAGTCGCTTCGTGGCCTGGACATTCCACGATGCGCAACAGCAGGCAGAATGGGCGGCAGAACGCTGGTGTTAATTTCTCTGGTGTCGGTTATTTAACCGGCACCGATAAAATCTCGCATTTTTCTTTCAATTTCTACATGTCGCGTTATTCTCAATATGTCTTCCTAAAACAAGCTTGTCTAACTTAAAGGTGTCTATAAAGTCGGCAAATCGGTGGCTATTCAGTGGTAACCCATTATAAGGGTTCATAATGATGAGCGTGTATTCAACATTTCCAACGCTAATTCGATCCATGCCGTAGCTCGGCGACTTGGATGGGATCCTTTCAAAGTTGCCAGAGCCAGCTCATAGGCCAGAACAGGCTCCGTGACAGGGATAATAGAAAGTCCCTCGATATGGTTCTTTTTCCACATACTTTCAGGAAGTATGGTTACACCAACTCCTGCGCGAGCCATCGCCATCACAAGATCTATATGCCCACTGCGTCCTGCGATAATCGGTTCTTTACCATGAATCCCGCAAGCATTAACAATTAATTCATTAACTCGGAAACTATCTTGAAAGAATATAAATGGCTCATTCAGAAGTTCTGCAAACTTAACACTATTATGGGTGGCTAATGGATGTTTATCATTCACTAATAGCATCAATCGGTCGGTAGTAAATCGGTATAAATCAAATCGCTGTTCATCAAATGGGGACATTACCGCTGCCGTTTCTACATCCCCTTTGAGCATGGCATTCATCATATGATTTGAACTTAATTCAATGATCTGCAGCTCGACCTGTGGATATTTCTGGCTAAATGCCATGATGATATCGGCAAAATAGGTCGAAGCGATGACAGGGGGTAAACCGACCTTCAAGACCCCTGTGAGTGGGCCTGATCTGTCTTTTAATGCGTTATTAAGACTGTCGAATTGTACCAAAATTTGCTGAGCATGGCGGAATAAAATCTCACCATCATCGGTCAGTTTCACGCCGTCGGTTTCTCGGATCAGTAAGGTCGCTTCAAGCTCTTGTTCTAATTTTTGAATGCTACGGCTGATTGCTGGCTGGGTGACGTATAATTTATCCGCCGCTCGGCTAAAGTTATTTTGTTGTACCACTTCGACAAAGTAGCGTAATCCTCGAATATCCATCGTGACCTCTATTACACTTTGTTATAGCTATTATGATTATAAATGATTTCCGTTAATGTGACACTAGAGTTAATAATAATAACGGGCTGAATAATCAGTCGAAATTATTATTTGGAGCTACATTATGAAAACGGTTATCGAATATGTTCTTGAACGTCTGCAAACGCTGGGTATCAACGAAGTTTTTGGGGTTGCAGGTGACTATGCTTTTCCTATTGAAGATGCAGTCTGTGAAAGTAAAACACTGCGTTGGATTGGTAATTGTAATGAATTAAATGCTGCTTATGCTGCGGATGGTTATGCAAGAATCAATGGTGTTGCCGCACTTTCGACAACATTTGGTGTGGGTGAACTCAGCGCGTTAAATGGTCTTGCGGGGTCTTATGCTGAGCATTTACCTATCTTCCATTTAGTGGGCATGCCAGCGAGTGGTGTTCAGAAAAACCATCGTCTTGTTCACCATACTTTAGGTAACGGTGATTTTAATGTGTTTTATCAAATGAGCCAGCATTTGAGCTGTGCTCATGCGATATTAACCCCAGAAAATTGCATTGATGAAACTGAGCGATTAATTGCTGCAGCCCTAAAAGAGCGTCGTCCTGTCTATATGGGGTTCCCATCTGATTACGCAGAGATGCCCATCATTGCTAATGGGAAACATAAAAAAGTTGCACAACAGAAAAGCGATCCGAAGTCACTCAATGCAGCCGTGAATGCTATTTTAGATAAACTTAATACCAGCCAAAAAGCCTGCATTATTCCGGGGATCCTGACAGCACGGTTAGGCTATTCGGATGATGTGCAGAAAATTATTGATAAGACAGGCCTGCCGTATGCCACGATGTTTATGGATAAAAGCATAGTGAGTGAATCCAATCCGACGTATATGGGAATTTATAATGGCAAATTAATGAATGCCCAAGTAGAAAAGTTTGTTGAAAGTTGCGACTGTATTTTAGGTATTGGCGCGGTATTAACCGATTTTAACTCAGGCAGTTTTACGGCATCTATCTCTCCTGAGCAAGGCATTAATATTTTAGCAGATCAGGTGAAAGTAGGTTCAGCGGTTTACCCAAATGTGATGATGAAAGAGGTATTGGATAAACTGCAAGTATTAGCTCCTTCGTTAAAACATCAAGGCATTGTAGCTCAAAGTATTGCAGCTCAAGGATTGGGTGAGCCTCGAAAAGGGGATAATGGCCAAATTACCGCACAATATCTGTATCCGCGTTTAGAGAAAATGTTCAAGGAACAGGATATTGTGATGGCGGAAACAGGAACTGCATCAATGGGGTTAGTTTTTGCTTTACTACCTAAAGAGGTTTCTTTTCAAACTCAATCTCTATGGGGTTCGATTGGTTGGGCGACACCAGCGGCATTTGGCGCAGCAATAGCTGCACCCAATAAGCGCGTGATTTTAGTGACCGGTGAAGGTTCCCATCAACTAACAGCACAAGAAATCAGTCAATTTTCACGTTTTGGGCTAAAGCCGATTATTTTTGTGCTCAATAACGATGGTTATTTAATTGAGCGATTATTATGTAAAGATCCTGAAGCTTATTATAATGATTTACCGCAGTGGAATTATGCACAATTACCCGCAGCATTAGGTTGTACGGATTGGTATTGTCAAAAAGTCACCACTTGCGATGAGTTAGATACAGCCATTAAACAAGCGGAAGCAGCGGATTCGGCAGCCTATATTGAGATAGTCATGGATAAGTATGCAGCTTCAGATTTGGCCCAAAAAGTAGGTAAATCAGTGGCATCGTTATATTCGTTTTAGCATCAGACTGGGACATATTTTTAGTACTGATTTAAAACGTCAGAAATCGCATAAATAAAAGCAATTTATGCTAAGTTTCACACGATATTAAATTTGATATTCATCGCTACATTCTTTATTTTAATAGGTAAATATAGTCTTATATTATCAGGAAATTAATATTCTTTTAACGATACTCATAATTTCATTCTCTAAAAAAGAATGTAATTAAATGAAGGCGTTATTTTAATAAAAGGTGATGTTGATGAATAAATTAAAAATTGCATTGGTTTCTTTGATGTTTTTAAGTCCATTTGCGATGAGTGCAACTGAGATTAATTATGTTCAGTCCATGGAAATGAAATTAGTTGGCAATATTAATATCGTAATGAATGCAGCGACAACAACGGATTATGTGAATGCAGTCTCACAAAAAGCGGATGAAGCGGGCGCAAAGTATTTTATTATCACCTCAGTGAACTCTGAAGGTGAAGGTAACGATATTTCAATCAATGCTAGCTTATACAATAAATAGTCTATATTTATATTTTATGCGTCGTGATCCCCTGCACTTAAGTTGTCGTTAAGTGCAGTTTTTTTATGTGCCATTCGTTTTAGCTGTAAGGCTCCCACCTTATTGAATGACCAAGAATACAAACAAAAATTTAATTTTATCTGTGTTAAGATTTTAGCTAAAGATATCCATTATCAGTTGTTCAGGAAGGGATCTCGGTCTTATGTCTGAAGTATTAACTCAGTGGTTAATGGAATATGGCTATTGGGCTGTATTTCTTGGTGCGATGCTTGAAGGGGAGACAGCCGCTTTTCTATCGGGAGTGGCCGCACATAATCAATTACTCTCTTATCCTTTGACGATGTTATTTGCCGCGCTTGGTGGAGTCGTCAGTGATAATGTGCTTTTTTTTGTCGGACGTTATGCTGGTGCTCGGGTATTACCTAAATTTCAAAAACATCAGAGTAAGATTGTACGGGTTCAGCAGTTAATACAACGCCATGAAAATTGGATTATTATTGGGATCCGCTTTGCGTATGGAATGAGAACGGTTGGACCGATTATTATTGGTGCCAGCAAGGTAAATCCAATCAGATTTTTTGCATTAAATATCCTTGGCGGCGCCATTTGGGGATGTTTGATTGTCTCGGCGGGCTACTTTGTCAGCTCCCTTGTCTTTGCGCTCCCATTTCACCCGCATTTCTCTTGGCTAGCTATTATTGTATTGGTGATTGTTGGAGTTTGGTGGATCCGCAGGAGGCGACGCTGAGGCGCTTGCCATTTATGGTTGTGAGCCACCGTAGTCTAGAGTGGCTAAGTGCCATTATTTAAGATGTTTTAGCGTTTCTGACCTAATTATTTTTCCCATTGCTTGCAGTAAATCTGAGGCTTCATATCTATCCGTGATTATTTCAATATAGGCAGCAGTGTCTATTCTTTCGAGTGTATTGAGAACTCGGTTAAGTTCGTCGCAAGTGGTGACTTTCTGACAATACCAATTTTTGCATCCAAGAGTTGCGGGAAGCTGAGCATAGTTCCATGGATGGACATCGTTGTAATAGGCCTCGGGCTCATGGCAGAAAAGACGCTCAATTAAATAGCCATCATTATTGAGAACAAAAATAAGTGGCTTCAGCCCCCAGCGGGCAAATAAACTAATTTCTTGCGCTGTTAATTGATGGGAGCCTTCGCCGGTAGCTAGGATCACTCGGCGATGAGGTGCGGCAAGCGCGGCTCCCAATGCAGCAGGGGTTGCCCAGCCAATTGAGCCCCATAGGGATTGAGTTTGAAAAGAAACTTCTTTAGGAAGAAGTGCAAAGCCTAGCCCCATGGAAAATGTCCCGGTGTCCGCTATCACGATATCATTTTGCTTAATGAATTTTTCAAATCGCGGGTATAAGTAATGACTGGTTATTTTTCCATTATCATTGTTGATTGGTTCGCCTAAGCCGTGAACTTTTATTGAGCTACTCGGAATAAATGTCAGGATATCTTTTAACTCAGAAAGTAGCTCGTAGATATAGACATCAGAGTAGACCGTTGAATCGATAACCACATAATTGTCCATTATATGGATTATATTATTAGCGTGAAGAGCTGCGGTGAAACACCCTGTATTCACATCACTCATCACCGCACCAATATTTAAAATACAATCGCAGCTTCCAATAAATTCAGCAATGTCAGGGTTCATTAAATGCCCGCTGTACATGCCTATATATTGTGAGTGGGTTTCATTTAAAACACCTTTATCCATAAACATAGTGGCATAAGGCAAGTGAGTGACTTTAATCAGTGCTTCCACTTCTTTGACTAAATCAAACCGTGATATGAGTGAACCCAGTAAGGCACACGGATATTCACTTTGGCTGAGTTTATTAGCTATCAAACTGATGACTTTTTTAAGTTATCAGGACGACTACTAGGAAGTGTAAGCGGTTTGATGTTCTGTACAACGATGCGTTTTACGGCGAGATCAGCAGGAATACCAATATAAACGGGGCGTCTTTGCGCAAAAGCTTGAGTCATTAAACGAGTCATTTCACTGACACAGTTTTCTGGTGTCAAAATCGCGTGAGCACACGAAAAGGATTGAGCGACTTTGTAAAATACCTCGAAATCACCATCACCTAAAGTGTGGTGCATAATAGCCTGATTTTCTTGGATATGACTGGCAGGCATGCCGACTAAATGAAAAATAGGCAATCTTTCTGCATACGCCCCAGCAATGCCATTTAATGCACTGAGTTCTCCAACTGCGAAGGTACTGGCAAGCGCTGCGGCGCCTTTCAAACGGGCATAACCATCTGCGGCATAGGCGGCATTTAATTCATTACAGTTACCTATCCAACGTAAATTTGGATTAGCGCAGACAGCATCATTAATAGGAAAGGCATAATCACCTGCAACACCAAAAATATCATTAATACCGAGAGACTGTAATCTGGATAAAACATGCTCAATAACGGTTTGGATCATGTAATTTCTCCATGTTGGTATAAAACTAACCGATAAACATTGGTTTTATTTTTAGTTTTCAATCAATTATTTCAAAGTGCATATAGATAATAGTAGATGGAATAACCAAGAGGAGAGTATTTTTTTTATTAGAAGTGATAATAAAAAGAGTTATTAAGAGGGGAATTGGACAAAAATGATGATAAAAGGACTAAAAAAGGCATTCAAGAGAATAAATTTAACCTTTTGAATGCCATAGAATAAATTAAAACTAGCGTTGTGCTGCGGTCACCATGACTTCAACGAGTACCTGATCCCGAGCCATATTCGCTTCAACAGCGGCGCGAGCAGGGCTAAATTCAGCTGGCATCCAATTTTCCCAAACGGTATTAAAGTCAGCAAAATCACGCTTCATGTCTTTTATCCACACTTGTGCAGATAAAATACGGGTTTTATCGCTATTGCTAGCGGCTAATAATGCGTCAATTTTGTTTAATACATCTTGGGTTTGAGCAGTAATGTCTCCGGTTAAATCTGTAGGCACTTGTCCAGATAAGTAAACTAATCCAGCATATTCAACGCTGTCTGCTAAGCGTGGTTTTGGGTTATTACGTTTAATGGACATTAATTACCTCGTTAATCCTTCTAATGAAATAGGGGAGCGTTGCTGGGTAATGAGCTGAGTTAATATCTCTGCGCTACCCGCTGCTAATGTAAAACCTAAACTACCGTGACCCACATTGAGCCATAAGTTGCTGTGCGTAGTTTTGCCTAACATTGGTGGTCCCTTTGGTGTTGACGGACGTAAACCGCACCATGTTTCAGCTTTATCAATTTTAGGTAAATCTGGGAATGTTTTTTTAATAATATTTTTTAATGCAGAAATTCTGTTTTCTCGTAATCCAAATTTGTCATAACCAATATCGACCATAGCAGCGATGCGTAATTGATCATTTAGTTTGGCGTAGACAATTTTATTGCCGTAGTCGGTCACGCTAAGTTTAGGAACGATATGTGCCATTTGTGGATATTCCACACTGAGACTGTAACCTTTTAAACCGAGAATCGGTACATCAATGCCAAGGGGTTTTAATAACTCACGGCTACCATTACCTGCGCAAATCACCACATCGTCTGCTTGAATTGTGCCTTGATTTGTTTCTACACCCGTAATGGTATTGCCAAGTTTAATAAAGGATTTGACCGAGTGCTCAAGGCATAATGTAAATTGAGGCTGTGTTGATAAATAAGCCAGAATATTTTTGCAGAATAAATAACAATCAGCGGTTTCATCATCGGGGGCGTATATCGCACCCACTAATTGTGATTGAATATTCTTTAATGCGGGCTCTAATTCAACGATTTCATCGGCATTCAGAACTTTTTGAAATTCCTTATCCACAGTTTCACTGGCTTTTTTAAAGCTAGATTGTTCGCGATGGATAATTAATTTTCCTGATTTTTCCCAAGCGAAATCGGCAATATCACCATTGGTACGCCACGTATTCATGACATTTTGACTGAGTAGCGATAATCGTAATAAATGAGCGCCATTAATTTTATTGGTTGTGCGGTTACAGGCTAAGGTGAATTGGGTCATCCAAGAAAGCTGCTGTAATGTAAAATCGATTCTTAAATTTAATGGGGAATCGTTTTTACCCATCCAGCGTAAGCCTTGTAATGGAACACCCGCATCCGCAAGTGGCGAAACATAGCGATAACTTAATTGTCCGCCATTGGCAAAGCTGGTTTCCATGCCAACGTCAGAATCAGATTCAATTAGTGTGACGGTTTGACCCGCTTTAATTAAAGCATATGCGGTACTTAATCCAATCACTCCAGCACCGATCACTACCACATGTTTAGTCATAATATTCCGCAACCAATAATAACTTAGGAGTTATTATTTAACGGCGAATAGTCAGACTAAACAATTGAGTTTTCATCACCGGAGTATAACTTTTGGTTAACTACTGCGTTGCGTTTTTTTAGTATTAGCGACAAGGTGTTTACATAATTTTGTGCTGCTTTCGTGAGTGGCCTATCTGCTCGATGGAAAACGGATACGGCTAAATGCAAATTTTCTTTAAGCGGGTAGATCATCGATTCTGGCAGGGTATGTTCCGCAGAAAAAATGTCGGTAATACTGCAACCTAGACCAGCCCGAACGAACTCCGCTGCCATATGGTAAGTGTGCACACTGATGTTGGATTCTTGGAACTCATGCCTTTGCTGTAGCAGTTGAGATAGGGAGTCGGAGCCTGGGTGGATCCAGCGGTCTTGGTCGATATCCACCAGTGAAACGGGAGATTTTACGGGAGCCTGACTATCCACATAGACGAGAGGAATATCAGCAACAGGCAATACGGTGATCCCACCTTCAATGGCTAAATTAAATGCGATACCAATATCGAGATCTTGTTGAGTTAATAATTGCAAAATATCTGTGGTGTGATGGGTACCAATAGTGAGTTTGATATTTGGATGCTTTTTAATAAACAGTGCGGTGACTTCAGGCACTAAGTTAAGCCCTAGGCTAGGTAAACACCCAATAGCCAACTTACCTTGTGGGTTTCTAGATAAATTCTGTGCCAAAATTCTGAGTCTATCTAAATTCTGATAAACCTCTTTTGCTTCTTCAAATAATAAATTGGCTTCATCTGTTGGCAGTAATTTTCCTCGAATCCGTTGGAATAAAACGAGTCCCAATTGTTGTTCAGCATGTTTGAGTGCTTTACTCGCCGCTGGCTGGGAAATATGCAGAACTTCTGCTGCTCGAGTGAGTGAACCGCAGGTCATCACAGCATAAAAGATATCAAGGTGTCTTAACTTCATTATTGGTCGTCCATGGTTAGAACTAGGTAATACTTTGCATTTGTTCTTATTCTACAGAAAAAGATGTCATGGATCCGATATCGGGGTCACTTACCAGAAATGAAAAATGCCGGCTCATATACTTTTGGTTATGAGCCGGCATATGCTATTGAGGATTATGCGATGGCTGCGCCTAATTCAATATATAGCTTGATGATGATACTGTTGGTGATATCCACCAAGAAAGCACCGACCATTGGTACTACTAAGAAGGCTTTGTGTGATGGGCTGAATGCACGAGTAATGGTTTGCATGTTGGCGATTGCCGTTGGCGTTGCCCCCATTCCGAATCCACAGTGACCCGCACTGATAACGACAGCATCATAGTCACTGCCCATCATTTTGAATGTGACAAAGCAGGCGAATAACACCATCACAACGGTTTGTACTGCAATAATGATTAATACTGGACCCGCCATGCTAGCTAATTGACCAAACTTCAATGACATTAGCGCAATAGCAAGGAATAACGAGAGCGCCACGCTACCTAAAACATCAACAGTTGGTTCGAAAACTTCATGTTTAAACACGTGAGTTAAGACGTTACGGATGATGATACCGACAAACAGACACCAAACGAAAGTTGGTAAGTGCATTGGCGTATCTTTTACTAACTCACTGATATAGCTACCCGCAACGATACAGATAATCAGCATTGAAATGGTTTCAATGATGTTATTAGCGTTGATTTTTCTTTTTACCGCTGGTTGCTCAAATGCTTCAAGGATGGTCTCTTTTTCTTGCTCAGTTGCTTTTGGGATGGTCACTTTTTTCAGTAAGTGGCGCGCGACTGGTCCACCGACAAGTCCACCAAGAACCAGACCCATCGTTGCACATGCCATCGCCAGCTCAACAGCACCTGTTACGCCATATTTATCGGCAAGGATAGGACCCCAAGCACCGGCGTTACCGTGACCGCCTGTTAATGTGATTGAACCTGCAATCAGACCGATAAATGGACTTTCGTTTAGCATGACAGCCATACCCATGCCCACAGCGTTTTGGATCACAATTAAAATGGTAACCGCGAGTGTTAAAATAACGAGAGGCTTCCCGCCTTTTATTAATCGCGAAAAATCTGAACTTAAACCAATTGATGAGAAGAAAGCGATCATCAATGTGCTTTGTAATGAGGTATCAAACGAGAAAGTATAGCCAGCTGCTTTATCAACAATTAATAAAACGATAGCAACAATAAATCCACCGACAACAGCATCAGGAATATGGTTTTTCTGTAGAAAAGGGCTGATTTTCACCACAATCATCCCAATAAGCAGCGCTAAGCATGCAAACAATAGCGTATAGCTGGCATCTAGTGTCATTATTTTTACCTCACATTTGTTTACCAGAGCATTCACTTTTGTGATTTAACATTAGTGTTAAATGAAGTTACTTTGCTTAACTTTTGTTTAACAATGAGTTTTGTTGAGGCTGATATAACTTTTAGTTAAGTAAATCGTATGAAAAAAGTACTTATATTGATTGGTTTAAGTCATTACTAGAGGGAGATTTAATCAAAGAAATAAATAATAACTTCCTAGTTGATTGATTTTATGAATTATTTTGTTTTCTCTCATCTGACGGGAAAATGACGTGATTTTATCGTCTCTTTTGGAGTGTTAGCGCTAGCACTAAGTCGTGGTAATTGTTGGAAATGTGATGGGTGACATAAAAGCCGCTATATTGTTAATGAATGTTAAAAAATTGCAACGTAACTCACGTTTTAGTCAGTTTTGTTGGCGATTCATCTGCTTTTTCCGCGTCAAATTGAAGCTGAAATTAGTATAAAGACCAATATTCTTAAGCGTCTTTCATGCTTTATATGGATTAAATCTTAGAATGCAGTATTTATTCCCATTGGATTGTTATCATCGAAACAAGAT
>NZ_JAERJY010000150.1:0-8710 GCF_018257375.1 Providencia sp. JGM181
CCATAATAATCGCCACGCCGCGAGTTTTTGCGAAGCGAGTTAGATATGCCGCGGTTTCACGCACTTGCGCCACACTGATAAACATTACAATTATCGTAAATGGCACGCCAATCTTCAGAAAATCTGCAAATTTATAACCACCGGGGCCCAATACCAATGTATTCACAGGGGAAGAAACTGGGGTCATAAACGCAGCGGATGCTGCAATACCAATCACCATCGCAAATGGTAATGGAGAGACATCCATTTGATGCGCGGCGGCAATCGCAATAGGCGCCATGAGTACCGCAGTAGCCGTATTGGAAATAAATAAGCCTATCGTCGCGCATAAAATAAACAGGCAGACTAGCATCACATGAGGACCTAATCCCCCAGCTACCTTCATTAGTGCATCTACCGCAAGGGCTATCCCCCCGGTTTCTTGTAAAGCGATAGCGAATGGCATCATGCCAACAATCAAAATAATACTCGGCCAATGAATCGCTTTGTACGCGCTTTCCATATCAATACAGCGAAATTTTCCCATTAATAAACAGGCAATCAACGCCGCAATAAAGTTAGGGATTTCATTGGTAACCATCATCGCCACCATGAGCGCAAGGCAAAATAACGCATGAGGGGCTTGCGAGGAGGCAGGGGCAACAGCTTCGACTTCGGCGGCTAAGTTCAATACGATAAAATTACGCGGTTTTGTTGATAGAACACGGATCAACTTCCAATCACCGATGACCAGTAAAATATCCCCCAAGCGTAAAGGTTCATCCACCAGTTTTCCATCAAGCGCTTTTCCATCGCGACGGATCCCGACGACGTTTAAACCATATCGGGTACGAAATTTAATCTCTCGTAAGCTTTTACCTAGCAATTCCGAGTCCGGGTTCATGGAAACTTCCGCCATCCCCACATCCCTCGATTGCTCGGAAAAATAATCCCCACGCAAAATCATTGGCTCAAGAAGCTGTTCACTGCAAAATTGGCGCAGTTCATCGTCAGTCACTGAAATATCAATTAGCAAAACATCACGCTCACGTAGCTCCGTTCCCCCCGTTGCACTCACCATCACACGGCGAAACTTACGCCAGCGCTCAATCCCCACAACGTTTGCACCATAACGGGAACGCAAATGAAGCTCATCAAGCGTGTGTCCAATCAGTGAAGAACCTTTACGAATCGCTAATCGGCGGGCACGCCCAGCCAGTTTATAATCGCGGATCAAATCACGAAAACTACGTTGATATTTAACAGGTTGTTTATCCGGTTCATTGCTACCCAACCAGCGACGAGTCAGCCACATATAGCCAATACCCGCGACTAAAATAAGAAGTCCTATTGGGGTGATTGAGAAAAATTGAAAGCTGGGTAATCCTTCGCGAACTAATTCACTGTTGACCACCATGTTGGGGGGAGTTGCGACTAATGTCATCATGCCGCTGATTAAGCCAGCAAAGCCCAGCGGCATCATTAATCGACTTGGTGAGGTTTTCATCCGTGCTGCGACACTGAGCACCACCGGAATAAAGATAGCGACCACGCCAGTGGAGCTCATAAATGCACCGAGCCCCGCCACCGTCATCATTAAAAAGACGAGCATTTTACTTTCGCTGCTGCCTGCAACTCGGACGAGCCACTCCCCCATTTGGTAGGCAATTCCGGTACGAACCAGACCATCACCGATGACAAACAGAGCGGCAATCAACAAAACGTTAGGATCCGCAAAACCCGCCGTTGCCTGTTGTAAGGTCAGTGTATCGCTTAATACAAACGCCACAATGACTAATAAGGCAACCACATCCATGCGGACTTTATTGGTAGTAAATAGAACAACCGCGATCAATAGTAGGGTTAGCACCCACAGCAATTCTCCGTTCAAAGTATCCCCTTTCGACGAAAAAAAACAGGCTAAAGATTTTAGTTAGTTAACCATGTTTTTCAGAGGATTTCTTTGATTAGATCGCAATTAGACGTTTTTCGACACGAAAAGCTCAAAATAGCCGTTATCGTCAGGACCTGTCACGGAAATTTGTTCTAATGTACTAATAATTGCAGAGATTTCATCTCGTCTTGGCATACCTTCAGGATCATGAACCGCAATAACTTGGCAGCCCGCACTTAATGCTGAATGGATCCCCGCTGGCGCATCTTCAAAAGCAATGCACTCTTCGGGAGGCAATTCGAGGCTTTTCGCCCCTAATTGGAAAGGTTCTGGATCTGGTTTACCTTTCGAGACTTTTTCAAACGTGACCCAATGTTTAGGTTCAGGTAAACCCGCTGCTGCTCGGCGTCCGTGAGCAATGGGTACTGTACCTGATGTCACAATCGCCCAAGGGGCGCCTAATTTATTCAATAAAGATAACAGCGCTATTGCACCTGGCAGTGCAACAACCCCCTCCATATCTTCACTTTCCATCTTCTCTAACCAACGAAAATGGCTTTGCAGCTCTTCTTCGCTCGCATTAGGTAGGAAATGGCGCAATGTGGTCATTGCAGGTTTTCCATGAATGTAGTCGATAATCGCTTGCTTATCTTCACCAATTCTATCGCCGAATAAACACCAACAGCGCTCAACAACAGCGAGTGAGTCCGCCAACGTGCCATCGAGATCGAATAAAAAACCTTTTGCTTTTAACTTCACATCAAACCCTTTTTCAGAAAATCGTGCTACCTAATGCAAGACGTAAATGTGTCTACCTAAAAAGATAAGTTAAGCATTGAGAATTTGAGAAACCTCAACCGCTGAAAGGTGATATTGGCGAGGGCAAGCTTGCCAAATTTTCAGCATTCTTAAATATTTATCCCACATTGGTGTTTGTGAGTTAAAGCCATGAGTTCCGCTATCGAAATGGGTATATCGCCCTTCTGTATTAACCATAAAGCGCACGTAACTCAGATAACGCGCTTCCGTTGCGGCATCAAAGCCCAAAAACTGCACACGACGACCATCCACACCATGTTTGTCTTCCATGTTACCGTAAGAAACTTGCAGCGCATGGTACATTTCCATCACTTCAATAACTGTACGACACGTTTGCTCGCTGAGTTCACCAAAATCCCTATCCAGCTCGCGCATTTGTAAACCAAATCCACGCTCAATGATAGTTTGCAGACGGCGGTAACGCTCCGCGTTATCTGGGTCTAACATGGTCATCATTTTATATTGATTGGATAAAATTAAGCGTTCAGCATTGGTCATTTCCATCACAGCTCTCCGTAGATAATTTTCTGCAATCTTCGCATTCAATGTTGATAATGCACAGATTAAATATTACTTTTATTGATCTAAACAGTTATTTTGCGTTAATTACTGTTAAATAACGGTTTGTTATCAAATCGAATGCTAAATAAGGTTCAATGAACCGTTTAGATATCTTCCATAAAGGTATGATCTAACTGATTGAACGCTTTTTTCAAAAGTTCGGCTAGCGCCATATAGTCAGGCTGCTGCTCAACGGGTGCCATCGCGATTCCCGCTTCGGTAAATTTATCGCGAATTTCATAGAACCAGCTTAATAACCCTGCCGGTAATGGTGTAACGGCACGCTTACCTAACCACCATAACCCTTGCATTGGCAAGCTGCAGGCAAATAATGCCGTCGCGACAGCGGGACCTAACTGCCCACCTAACGCAATTTGCCAAGCCAGCGTAAATATCGCAATGGGCGGCATAAAGCGGATCCCAAACCGAATCGCTTTATTGATACGTAGTTCAGGAAACAGTGGCGTTAGCTTTTTTTCCATAGGGAAAACCTTCAGATAGTGATTACCTAATCTGAAGCGTTTGAAAAAACCCGGAGGGGTACTCTGCATTGTGCTCATCAATTAATTTCCTACTACTATTAATTTTCTACTGCCATTCATTTTCTACTGCTATTCATTTCTGGATGTCATCACAAAAACAATATCAATCTATGGCTAGCTTACGTCAAATTGAGCGTGAACGCACACTCAGTTTTTAAGTTAATTTTCACAAATTTAGCTTTAATTAAGCTAACTTAAATGAAACCCGCTATTCTCTTGAATACGTAACTCACCGCTATAACTACACTTTATATGGCATTTATGATTTTAATCAACCAAACGCCCTATTTTTAAAAAAAACGTATAAAATATAAAATAGTTTTAGTAGAATCGACCGTAATTAGAATTACTGCCGAACTATGTTACTTAATAGTTCTCTTTAATAAGTAAACAACAGTGATATATTGGGGTTCTGCGCGTTATTTCAACACGATACTGTGACTTATTTTTCACAGTTATTTAACAGCATCACGTAACGTTTGCGCGAGAAAACCCTGTAAAATCATCGACCCATGTACTTTTTTGCACATATCATGATATCAATCATGAATTGGTCGGATATAAATGCGCTAGGCTCTAGCGAATTACATTTTTCAACTAAGTCTGTGTGTCCTCATAACGGGCTTCACAACATCAACTAAGATAGGTATTTCCATGTCAAGTAAGCTGGTACTGGTTTTAAACTGCGGTAGCTCCTCACTGAAATTTGCAATCATCGATCCGACTAATGGAGATGAATTTCTATCAGGTTTAGCTGAATGTTTTAATTTGCCTGAAGCTCGCATTAAATGGAAAATGGACGGTGAAAAACATGAGGCACCTTTAGGTGCAGGCGCTGCGCATAGCGAAGCACTGAACTTCATCGTAAATACGATTCTTGCTGCGAAGCCTGAATTGTCAGCACAAATTTCCTCTATTGGTCACCGTATTGTTCATGGTGGCGAGAAATTTACTTCTTCTGTTGTTATTGACGACGAAGTTATCGCGGGTATTAAAGCGGCAATCCCATTCGCGCCTTTACATAACCCAGCTCACCTTATTGGTATTGAAGAGGCGAGAAAATCATTCCCTCATCTGATCACCAAAAACGTAGCAGTATTCGATACAGCGTTCCATCAGACCATGCCTGAAGAAGCTTACCTGTATGCACTGCCATACGAATTATATTCCGAGCACAGCATCCGTCGTTATGGTGCGCACGGTACTAGCCATTTCTACGTTTCTCGTGAAGCCGCGAAAAAACTGAACAAGCCAGTTGATGAACTGAACGTTATCACTTGCCATTTAGGTAATGGTGGTTCAGTATCTGCTATCGTTAACGGTAAATGTGTTGATACATCAATGGGTTTAACTCCATTAGAAGGCTTAGTCATGGGTACTCGTAGCGGCGATATCGACCCTGCGATTATTTTCCACTTACATGATTCATTAGGCATGAGCGTTGATCAAATCAACAAGATGCTGACCAAAGAATCTGGCTTACTGGGCTTAACTGGCGTGACTAGTGACTGCCGTTATGTTGAAGATAACTACGGCACCAAAGCGGATGCAACCCGTGCAATGGATGTGTTCTGCCACCGTTTAGCAAAATATGTTGGTGCGTACAGCGCGCTGATGGAAGGTCGTCTTGATGCAATCATCTTCACTGGTGGTATCGGTGAAAACTCTGCACAAGTGCGTGAAATTACGCTGAAGAAACTGGCCATCCTTGGTTTCGAATATGACCACGAGCGTAACTTAGCTGCACGTTTCGGTAAAGAAGGTGTTATCACCACCGACAACAGCCGCCCGGCACTGGTTATTCCAACCAATGAAGAGTTGGTGATTGCCCAAGATGCTGCACGCTTAACAGCATAAAGACTTTCTTGCCGCCAGCCTTATGCTGGCGGTACTGCTTTAGAGTAACCAAAAAACGAGGTTCCTGTGTCCCGTACAATTATGCTAATTCCTACTGGCACCAGCGTTGGTTTAACCAGCGTTAGTCTGGGTGTCGTCCGCTCAATGGAACAAAAAGGTGTCCAGCTGAGCGTGTTTAAACCTATCGCACAACCACGCGTTTCCGGTAATAAAGACCAAACTACCGAAGTTTTACGTTCTCACTCCAGCATCACAACCATTGTTGAGCCTTTAACAATGGAATATGTTGAGTCTCTACTGACTTCATCGAAGAAAGATATTCTGATGGAAGAGATCGTGGCGCGCTACCACGACCACACTAAAGATGCAGAAGTGATCCTGATCGAAGGTTTAGTCCCAACTCGCAAGCACTCTTTTGCTCAATCACTGAACTACGAAATTGCTAAAACCCTAGGTGCTGAAATTGTATTTGTTACTGCACCGGGCAATAGCTCAATCCAGCAAATGCAAGAGCGTTTAGAGCTGGTTCGTAACGAATTTGGTGGCCAACGTAATGAAAGCATCATCGGGGTTATCGTTAACAAAGTTAACGCACCCGTTGATGAACAAGGTCGTACTCGCCCTGACCTGTCTGAAATCTTTGATGATTCAACCAAAGCGACTGTGGCAAATATCGATGCCAAAGCGCTGGAGTGTTTAAATCTGCCAGTATTAGCGTCAATTCCTTGGAACTTTGACCTGATTGCCACCCGTGCAATCGACATGGCAAAACACTTAAATGCAAAAGTCGTTAACGAAGGTGAAATCAATACTCGCCGCGTTAAATCCGTCACTTTCTGCGCACGTAGCATTCCACACATGCTAGAACATTTCCGCCCAGGTTCATTATTAGTGACCTCAGCGGATCGCCCTGACGTACTGGTATCTGCCTCTTTAGCAGCAATGAACGGCGTAGAAATCGGTGCTATCTTATTAACAGGCGGTTATGATATCGATGCACCTATTCGCAAACTTTGTGAACAAGCATTCGAAACTGGCTTACCTGTGTTTATGGTGAACAGCAACACATGGCAAACTTCACTGAATCTGCAAAGCTTCAGCCTTGAAGTACCTGCTGATGACCATGAGCGTATCGAGAAAATTCAAAACTATGTGGCTCGCCACATTAGCAGTAACTGGATTGAATCTCTGGTTGCTGATTCTGAGCGTCCTAACCGTCTGTCTCCTCCGGCGTTCCGTTACCAGTTAACTGAACTGGCTCGTAAAGCAGGCAAACGTATCGTCCTGCCAGAAGGTGATGAACCACGTACCGTTAAAGCAGCATCGATTTGTGCTGAACGTGGTATCGCGACCTGCGTATTGTTAGGTAATCCTGATGATATCCGCCGTGTTGCAGCATCTCAGGGTATCGAATTAGGCGCTGGCATCGAAATCGTTGACCCAATTAAAGTTCGCGAAGAATATGTTGCACGCTTAGTCGAACTGCGTAAGAGCAAGGGCATGACCGAAGTGGTTGCTCGGGAACAATTGGAAGATAACGTTGTTCTGGGCACATTGATGCTGGAAAAAGGCGAAGTGGATGGTCTGGTCTCTGGCGCGGTTCATACCACCGCAAACACCATCCGCCCACCACTACAGTTAATCAAAACTGCGCCAGGTAGCTCATTAGTTTCTTCTGTATTCTTTATGCTGCTGCCAGAGCAAGTGTTTGTTTATGGTGACTGTGCGATTAACCCAGATCCAACGGCAGAGCAACTGTCTGAAATCGCAATTCAATCTGCGGATTCAGCAAAAGCCTTTGGTATCGAGCCTCGCGTTGCGATGATCTCTTACTCAACGGGTAATTCCGGTGCGGGTAGCGATGTTGAGAAAGTGCGTGAAGCAACACGTTTAGCGCAAGAAAAACGCCCTGACCTGATGATCGACGGTCCGTTACAGTACGATGCTGCAGTAATGGCAGATGTGGCTAAATCTAAAGCGCCAAACTCACCGGTTGCAGGTAAAGCAACTGTGTTTATCTTCCCAGACTTGAACACCGGTAATACTACCTATAAAGCAGTACAACGTTCTGCTGACTTAGTCTCTATCGGTCCAATGCTGCAAGGTATGCGTAAACCCGTTAACGACTTATCCCGTGGTGCACTGGTAGACGATATTGTTTACACCGTTGCACTGACCGCGATTCAAGCGGTACAAAACGAAAACGCATAATCTTAGTTATTAAGTATTGAGTTAAAAGGTCAATCCAGAAATGGGTTGACCTTTGTTTTTTCATCGCTATATGAAAATGATATCCCTCCCATTTCATATCATTAACTTCTATATTTTCACAAAAATATTGAGGTTAATTATGATTCTCCCCCAAAGAGTCCGTATTAAGTTTGAACAGATAAAATTAACAGACCATTTTAAAAACACCGCTGAGAATGAGTTTTCCCGCAATATAATTGGCATTAAGAATATCCAAGAAGCCGAAAAAGGTGTCTGTTATGGATTAACACATGCTTTCTTATTTTATGCCCATGCAAATGATGAAACGAAATATATAAAAAATCTGGCATACGCATTAAAAAAAGCACATAACCACAAAGAAAACACTCGTCACTATCGCACTTTTTTAAATGATGCTTTCTGTCAAATTATTTATAAACAAGCATCAGTTGACTATGCCCTTCACATTGACAACGCCATGAAAAAGTTTGATTTTTCAAATGATAGCAGTGAATTAAAACAAAAAAATATGCTTATTTCCATCAGTGAAATCTTTTTTAAAAATAGCGCATTGTTACTCGATAATATAAAAGAAGATGATGCTATCAACTTTAAAAAAGCATTACATCAGCTATATTCTTATGCATATTCCACATCCGCAAACGCCAGGGAGGATATATTAAAAGGTAAAAGCCACTTTGAATGTCATTTAATAAAACTAACTGCTCGAGAAATTAAGAAAAAATGTTCTAACCTTGTAAAAAATGACTTATCACTGAACGACATTAAACCATTTTTTGAGCTGGTTAAAAATCACCAGAAAAAAATCATCAAACAAAAAATCTGT